>NZ_JBFBBK010000013.1:0-185372 GCF_040682635.1 Streptomyces sp. NPDC051133 | reverse complement strand
CTACGACGATGAGGCTCAGCCGTTCCGCTGGACCTACGACGGCACCCCACTTAAAGCCGCATGACCCCCGCAAGATCAATGCGGCGCTGCACTAGGTACTTGGAGAGAGCCCTCCGCGCCTGTCGCACCGCCTGGGCGCCACGGGTGAGCGCAGCGGCACCCCGCCCCGCCGACGCGGGCGAGCGAGACCCCCCGCACCGACCGTCGGTCCGGCACGGAGCACCCCCCTTGCCCGGCCCTCGCGTCGACCGTCGGTCCGGCACGGAGCGCCCCCCTCGTCCGGCCCTCGCGTCGGCCGTCGGTCCGGTACCGGGCACCCCTCTTGCCCGGTCCTCGCGTCGGCCGCCGGTCCGGCACGGAGCACCCCTCTTGCCCGGCCCTCGCGCCGGCCGCCGGTCCGGCACCGAGCACCCCACGTCCGGCCGCCCGCCCGCGTACGCTCACTCCGCAGCCCACCCCACCCGAGGACCCGTGACTCTCCTCCCCGCTCTCACCGCGCAGGCCGGAGCCGCCGCCCATCCGCACTCCGGCGGAGCCCCCTGCGCCTGCGCCCCCGTCGTCCCCCTGGCCGACCGCCCGGACGCCACCGTCGTACGCCACGCCGACACCGTCGCCAAGGCGCACGCCCCGGACACCGACCCCGCCCACCTGGTCCTCCGCCTCACCACGGCCGCCAGGCTCCCCGACGTCCTCCTCGCCCCGCTCGCCCCCACCCCGGCCTCCCTCCACGACCGTCCGGTGACCTTCTGGCCGTACGGCAGCCCGGTGGACCCCGACGAGTTGGACGAGGCCCCCTGGGAGGCCGCCGCCACGCTCCTCGCCCGCCTGCACCGGACGGATCCGCCGGGCCCTCTGCCCCCGATGCGCGGCCCCACCAAGGCGGCCGCCGCCATCAGCCGGCTCCACGCGGCCCTGCCCGCCGCACCGGACCCCGCCCCCGAGGCCGCCCGCCCCGTCCTCAGGGCCTGGGCCGCCCTCCCCGCCTGGGCCCGGGCCGAGGCCCCCATGCCCGGGACCCCCGCCCTCTGCCACGGCGACCTGCACCTCGGCCAGCTCGTCCGGCATCCGGCGCCGGACGGACCCTGGAGGCTGATCGACGTGGACGACCTGGGACTCGGTGTCCCGGCCTGGGACCTCGCCCGGCCCGCCGCCTGGTACGCCTGCGGGCTCCTTCCGCCCGACGAGTGGACCCGCTTCCTGACCGCCTACCGCCGGGCCGGCGGCCCCGCCGTCCCCGCGGACGGCGACCCGTGGGCCGCCCTGGACGTCCCGGCCCGCGCCGTCACCGTGCAGACGGCCGCCCGCGCCCTCGCCAAGGCGCACACGGCGGGCCGGCCGCTGGACGGGGTGGAGCAGGCCCTGGTGGACGCCTGCGCCCGAATGGCGTCGGTACCCCACCAGTTGACGCGGCGAATCCCGGGCTAGGCTGCAACCGACCGAGGCCGGACGGAGTCTGTCCTGGGGAAACACGAAGCAGGATCCACCGGCGAGGAGTTGAGCCGAGCATGCAGTGTCCGAAGTGTCATGCGCCCATGCACACCTACAACCGCAGCGGCGTCCAGATCGAGCAGTGCAGCGGCTGTCGCGGCATCTTCCTCGACTACGGCGAGCTGGAGGCGCTGACTCAGATGGAGTCCCAGTGGTCCAAGCCCGTCCCGCCGGCGCCGCCGGCCCCGCAGGCGTACCCCGCGCCGCCCGCTCCCGCCTGGGGTGCCCCGCACGGCGGTCACCATGGTGGTCACCACGGCGGCCACGGACACCATGGGCACCACCAGAAGAGCTGGGCCCACATGCTCTTCTCCAGCTGAGCGCACGAAGAAGCCCCCGGTCGCGAGACCGGGGGCTTCCTGTCGTGTGGACGATACTGGGATTGAACCAGTGACCTCTTCCGTGTCAGGGAAGCGCTCTCCCGCTGAGCTAATCGTCCGCGGGCTGTGATCCGAAGATCACAGTCAGTGCGCGATACTGGGATTGAACCAGTGACCTCTTCCGTGTCAGGGAAGCGCTCTCCCGCTGAGCTAATCGCGCGGGTTCGGATCTTGCCGTACGAGCCGACGGATCCAGTGGACGATACTGGGATTGAACCAGTGACCTCTTCCGTGTCAGGGAAGCGCTCTCCCGCTGAGCTAATCGTCCTTGGAGGTGGAGACGGGATTTGAACCCGTGTAGACGGCTTTGCAGGCCGTTGCCTCGCCTCTCGGCCACTCCACCAGGAGTGTAGGGGATCGGGATGACCCCTTCTTCCTTCGAGCGGACGACGAGGCTCGAACTCGCGACCTCAACCTTGGCAAGGTTGCGCTCTACCAACTGAGCTACGTCCGCCTGTCGTTTCGGTCCGCTTCCGCGTCCCGGCGACGTGTTGAACTCTAGCGGATTCCCGGGCCAGTACAAAAACGCGTTTGCGCAGCGTGCTGCGGTGCGTCCGACGGACCCGGTGGTCAGGGGCCCCGCCGGGACATCCGCGGGCCACCTCTCGGACACCCGACCTAGACTCGACGACGTGCTCCATCATCCATCCGGCCTGCCCCCGCTGGCCCGCTTCGGCGACCGCGTCGCCACCGGTCTCCTCGACGTCACCAGCGATCCGGCCGCCCTGGACTCCTCCGGCTTCTGGGCCGTCTGCGCGGACTTCGAGTCCAGGCTGACCTGCGCCCGCTTCGCCGACGTGCGGAAGGCGCCCGTACCCGCGCCGGTGCCGGGCGCCTGGCGGGGCCCGGCGGCGGGGGACTGGACCTCCTCCCTGGACCGCGCCGCGTACACGGCGGCCGTCGGCCGGATCCGCGCGCACATCGCGGCCGGCGAGGTCTATCAGGCCAACCTCTGCCGGGTGCTGAGCGCGCCCGTCGCCCCCGACGCCGACGTGGACGCCCTGACCGCCGTGCTGGCGCGCGGCAACCCGGCGCCGTACGCCGGAACGATTCGTCTGCCGGAGCACGGCGTGGAGATCGCCACCGCCTCGCCCGAGCTGTTCCTGCGCCGGGACGGCCGGACCGTGGAGTCGGGGCCGATCAAGGGCACCGGGCGTACGGAGGCGGACCTCCTGGAGAAGGACTACGCCGAGAACGTGATGATCGTGGACCTGGTCCGCAACGACATCGGGCGGGTCTGCGCGACCGGCAGCGTGACCGTCCCCGACCTGTGCGCCGTGGAGAAGCATCCCGGGCTGGTCCACCTCGTCTCCACCGTCCGCGGTGAGCTGCGCCCCGACGCCGGCTGGCCGGAGCTGCTCGCCGCGGCCTTCCCGCCCGGCTCGGTCACCGGCGCGCCCAAGTCCAGCGCCCTGCGGATCATCGAGGCGCTGGAGACGGCGCCGCGCGGCCCGTACTGCGGCGGGATCGGCTGGGTGGACGCCGACCGGGGGACCGGCGAGCTGGCCGTCGGCATCCGCACCTTCTGGATCGACCGCGCCGCCGGGGCGCTCCGCTTCGGCACCGGCGCCGGCATCACCTGGGGTTCGGACCCGCAGGGGGAGTGGCGGGAGACCGAGCTGAAGGCGTCCCGGCTGCTCGCGGTAGCGTCGGGGGTGTACGAGGAACGCTGGGCGGGTGGGGCGGGAAGCAACGAAGGGGCGCTCACATGAGGATCTGGCTGGACGGCGGGCTGCGGGACCTGGAATCCGCCCGTGTCTCCGTCTTCGATCACGGGCTGACCGTCGGCGACGGCATCTTCGAGACGGTGAAGGCGGTCGACGGGAAGCCGTTCGCGCTCACCCGGCACCTGGACCGGCTGACCCGGTCGGCCCGGGGGCTCGGCCTGCCCGACCCCGACCACCGTGAGGTCCGCGAGGCCTGCGCGGCGGTCCTGCAGGCCAATCCGATGCCGCTCGGGCGGCTGCGGATCACCTACACCGGCGGCCACGGACCGCTCGGCTCCGACCGCGGCGAGCACGGCCCGACGCTGGTGGTCGCACTCGGCGCCACCACCCGGCGCCCGGACTCCACCGCGGTGATCACCGTCCCGTGGACCCGCAACGAGCGGGGCGCGCTGACCGGCCTGAAGACCACCTCGTACGCCGAGAACGTGGTCGCCCTCGCCCGCGCCCACGAAGACGGCGCCTCCGAGGCGCTGTTCGGCAACACCGTCGGGCAGCTCTGCGAGGGCACCGGGTCGAACGTCTTCGTCGTCCTGGACGGCGAGATCCACACCCCGCCGGTCGCCTCCGGCTGCCTGCCCGGCATCACCCGTGCCCTGGCGGTCGAGTGGACGGGCGCCAAGGAGACCGACCTGCCGCTGGACGTGCTGGACCGCGCCGACGAGGTGTTCCTGACCTCCACGCTGCGGGACGTGCAGGCCGTGCACCGGGTCGACGACCGCGAACTGTCCGGCACCCCGGGCCCGGTGACCGCCAAGGCGATGCGGATCTTCGACGAGCGGTCCGGGCAGGACCTCGACCCGTGAGCCGGGAGACCGGCCGGGCAAGGCCCGCGGGCGCGGGCCGGCGGGGGTGCGGGGGAACGGGCCGGCGAAGGCTCCGAGGAGCGGGCAGGCGGGAGCCCGGAAAAACAGGCTGACGGGGCCGGGCGCTGCGGGTAGAACACCTGTGATGACCACGACCCTGCGGCCGGCCGAGCCGCTTCAGCAGCACACCGACGGGACCCGTTCGCGCCGCTACCAGGTGTGTGTGAACAGCCGGCCCGTCGGCGAGATCCACCTGAGCACCTCGCCGTCCCTCGGCGACTCGGTGGCGCGCGTCCTCGACATCCGGATCGCCGAGCCCGACCGGCGGCACGGCCGGGCCACGGTGGCCGCGCTGGCGGCCGAGGAGGTGGCGCGCGGCTGGGGCTGCCGGCAGATCGAGACCCTGGTCCCCGCATCGGCGGACATAGCACTGCGACTGTTCGAGACGCTCGGCTACACCCTGCGCAACCGCGGCATGGAGAAGGTCCTCGGCGCCGCGGCGCCCCCGCTCCCGCCGGGCAGCGGCGCGCGGCCCATGACCGTGGCCGAGTTCGACGCGTGGCAGGCGCACGAGTGCGAGCACTACGCGGGCGAGTGGATGGCGCGGGGGCTGTCCGAGGCGACGGCCCGCGCCAAGGCCCGCGACGACCACGCCAGGCTGCTGCCGGACGGGCTCGCGACCGACGGCATGCTCTTCAGCGTCCTGGAGCACGAGGGGACCCGGGTGGGCACGCTGTGGGTGGCGTTGCAGGACACCAGGGCGTTCGTGTTCGACGTGGCGACGGACGCGGCCCACCGCGGGCGCGGCCACGGCCGTACGCTGATGCTGCTCGCGGAGCGCCAGGCGATCGGGGCCGGGCGGCCGGTCCTCGGTCTCAACGTGTTCGCGGGAAACGCCCCGGCAGAGCGGCTGTACGAGTCACTCGGCTACGAGACGACGACCCGCTCCCTGGCCAAGCCCCTGCTGTAGCCGTGCCCCGCGGGTCGGGCCTCCCGCGGGTCAGGCCTCCCGCCCGCCCAGCAGCCGGTCGGCGATCTCCTCGATCCGCTCGCGCAGGCCCTCCTGGCTCTTGCCGCCGTCGAGGCGTTCGCCGCCGATGACGTAGGTCGGGGTGCCGGTCACGCCGATCGCCTTGCCCTCGGCCTGGTCGGCGTCGACGATCAGGATGTGCCGGCCGTCGATCAGCGCGGTGTCGAACTCCTCGGCGTCCAGGCCGAGTTCCCGGGCGACCTCGACCAGGAAGGGTTCCCCCCGACGGTCCAGGTCCGCCACCCGCTCCAGCACGGCCTCCACGTACGGCCAGCCCTTGCCCTGCTCCAGCGCTTCCTCGGCGGCCTGGGCGGCGGCGAAGGCGTGCTTGTGCTTCTCCAGCGGGAAGTGCCGCAGCCGCGGCTCCAGCCGGTCGCCGTAGCGGGCGCGCAGGGCGCGGACGTCGTCCAGGGCGGTGCGGCAGTCGGGGCACTGCAGTTCGCACCAGACGTCGAGAACGACGGCGTCGGTGCGGGCGGGGGAGGAGTCGCTCATACGGGCCAGTCTTCCAGGCCGGACGCGGGCGACCCAATCGGGACGGTACGGCGCCGCGGGCCCCGGCGTCCGGTGGTGACGTGGCCCGGCGGGGTTCCGGCGACCGGCACCCCAGGAGGAGGCGACCCGGAGATGTCCCTGATGTCCGTCCGGAGCATGGCATCCGGAGGGCCGGGCGGTGCACGATGGACGGGGACGCGACGCGCCCCGCCGGGAGCTGGCACCCCCGTCCGTGCTTCGCGTGCCCCCTTCCACCCGACCGAGCCCGCCAGGAGGACCGGATGATTGCCGAGACCGTCTGCTCCGCCGTGTCCGCGGCCGGCCTGGGCATCGGGGTGGTCACGGCCTACCGCAGGCGGTTCCTCGCGGCGGCCCGCATCGTGGCCTACTCGCTGGTGCCGGTCGGCCTGGTGATGACCGGGGTCGTCGGCTGGCTCGCCGACACCGCCTTCAGCCCCACCGCCTGGGCGGGCTTCGGCGTGCTGGGCGCGGCCTGGCTCCTCTTCGCCGGCACCCGCGCGGTCGAGCGCCGGCGCGCCGGCACCGGGTCCGAGCGCAAGGCGGCCGGGGGCAAGCGGCAGGAGGCGGTCGCGCCCGCGGCCTCGGCGCCGTCCCTGGGCCAGGAGACCCGTCCCGCCACCCGGCCGTCCGCCGCACCCGGACGCTCCGCGTCGGGTGACGACTTCAGCGACATCGAGGCCATCCTCAAGAAGCACGGCATATGACAGTCGTACGACTCGCTGAAACGACACAGTGGGTCCGTCGGCGGCCGGAATCGATCACCACCCGAAGCGAGCCGAACGAAGATCGCGGTATTCGGTGAACTCCCGCAAGATCCTCGTGCGTTGATCGCGCAGGGGGTGCCGGGTGCGTCATCATCGGCCGCGAGATGCTGGACACGAAACAGAGCGAGGCCGCGCCGCCGAAGGACGAGCCCCGCGGGTGCCTCTTCGCCCTATCCCAGCCACCGCTGATGATCTTCCTGGCGGTGATCGGGTGTCTGCTCCTCATGGCTGCGCTGCACGACCTGCTGTTGCTGTGAGCCGTACACGTCCGTCCCGGCGCCACCCGCCGGGACCGACGTCGCCCCGGGACGACGCCCCCTCAGCCCCCGCTCAGCCCGTGGCCTCCTTGCGCCGGGCCCGGTAGGCGGCGACGTGCAGCCGGTTCCCGCAGGTGCGGCTGTCGCAGTACCGGCGCGAGCGGTTGCGGGAGAGATCGACGAAGGCGCGCCGGCAGTCCGGTGCCTCACAGCGCCGCAGCCGCTCCTGCTCCCCGGCCACCACGAAGAAGGCGAGCGCCATGCCGCAGTCCGCGGCCAGGTGGTCGGCCACGGAGGCGCCCGGCGCGAAGTAGTGCACATGCCAGTCGTAGCCGTCGTGGTCCGTCAGGCGCGGGGTGGTGCCCGCCGCGGCCACCAGGTCGTTGATCGCCCCGGCCGCGGACCGGGGGTCCGGGGCCGCGAAGATCGCCGCGAAGCGCCCCCGCACCCTGCGCACCGCCGAGAGGTCGAACTCCGACAGCACACCGACATCGCTGATCTCGTGGTTTCGCACGAAATCCGTGAGAGCCGGGACGTCGGACAGTCCGTCCGCCGCCGCATCGTCCTCCGGCGCGGTGTTCACCAGATCCACCACGGTGTCGAGCGCGCACCGGGTGTCGTGGGTGATCAGCACATTTCGCTCCCTGGCCTGGGGGTCGGGCGGGCGCCCGCCGATGCTGGCCGATGGTAGCGACAACCGCGCCCACCGCACCGCTCCTGCCCGCCCCGATTGCCGGTAGAACGCCTCCGCGCCCGGGCCGGTTCCCGGACCGGCCGGTCCCGGACGCGGGCGGCTCCCGCCCCTCCCGCCCGAGCCCGTCAGAAGGCCACCGGTGCCGCCGTACGGCGCACCACGCGCGCCCCTGGCCGCGGACAGGCCGACGCCGCCCCGGGAGCGCTGAACGCTCACGGAGACGGCGTCGGCCCGTGCCGTATGCGGTTGTCTTGGCCCGAGCCGTCTCCCCGAGTGGACGGCGCCGGGCTGCTTGCGACGGCCTCGACCTAGCTCTCCGCCAGAATGTGCGAGAGCTCCTGATCCAGGTCGAAGTGCCGGTGTTCCGTGCCGGGCGGCACGGCGGCGTCGGTCCGCTTCAGGAAGGACTCCAAGGCCCGCGCCGGGGCCTCGAGCAACGCCTCCCCCTCCGGGGAGCTGAGGGCGATGCACACGACGCCCTGACCATGACTACGGGATGGCCAGACGCGGACGTCGCCGGTGCCGGTGGGCCGGTGAAGCCCCTCGGCGAGGAGGTCGCGGGCGAACACCCACTCGACGGTCTCCTCGGCTCCGGTGTGGAAGGTGGCGTGCACGGCGTAGGGGTCGGCCGTGTCGTACCGCAGGCCTGCGGGGACAGGCAGGGAGGACTCGCTCGACACAACGAGGCGCAGGTGCAGCTCGCAGCTGACCGTGGTGTTCATAAGCGCCAGGGCCTTTCGCTCAGTGTGCGCTCGGGGATTCGCACGTCGGCGAAATCGACATGCCACCTACGGTGCCGTTGTAAACCCCTCTGAGGGTTTTGCGTGTGTTTACGTAACTCTTCCGGCCGAGAACTCGTACCAGACCTTGGACCATTCCAGTGACCTGAATCACTCGGGTAGGGTTTGTCTGTATGAATACGGGGAGTGACGAGCCGGGTGAGGCCGTCGTGACAGCGGGCAGGGCGGAGGCGGACCGGCACGTGGCAGACGAAGAGTCCGGGCGGGGGCTCGGTTCCCGGGCGCCGGAGTTCATCAGGTCCCGCCGCGCCCTCCACCTGAGCTGGCAGGTCGGCGTCTTCGTGGTCGGGCTGGCGGTCGTCGCCGCCGGGATCGTCATGCTGCCGCTGCCGGGTCCCGGCTGGGTCGTGATCTTCGGGGGCATGGCGATCTGGGCGACCGAGTTCGTCTGGGCGCAGCTCGTGCTCCGCTGGACCAAACGCAAGGTCACCGAGGCGGCCCAACGGGCCCTCGACCCCAAGGTGCGCCGCCGCAACCTCACCCTGACCGCGGTCGGGCTGGTGATCGTGGGGGCGCTGGTCGGGACGTACCTGTGGAGGTTCGGCCTCGTCATGCCGTGGAAGATCGAGGATCAGTGAGCGGAGCGCGGGCGACCGGCCGGCCACCGCTTCCGCCCTGGTCGGAGGCACCCCCTGACATGGGGTAATGTTCTTCCTGCGCCCGGGCGATTAGCTCAGTGGGAGAGCGCTTCGTTCACACCGAAGAGGTCACTGGTTCGAACCCAGTATCGCCCACCCGGACCGACGGCCCATCTGCGACACAGCAGGTGGGCCTTCGTCGTGTGCGCTGCGGGGGGACGGGACCTGCGCCGGGAGCCAGGTGATCGCCACCGCCGCTCGCGGCCCGTCTTCAGAGGCGTACGCTCCTCAATTCCGGACCCAGGTCGCGGGCGGAAATCCCCCGGACGTTTTCCAGTGCACCGTCACGTTTCTCCGGAAGTACGACAAGCGAGGAATTCTCCTCGGCCTCAAGTACCAGGTTCGGTCAGGCGATCTGACCTCGCATCACTTCCGGGACGGCGTCCCGAACGTCGGAATTCCCGCCGGTTCCCACACGATGGCGGTCGTCATCGACGAGAAGGACCATGTGGGGCAGGGGGACGCGTATGGAAGCGCCGTCGCACGGGCGGCGGCGCTCACCCACGAGTGTCGTCAGCGCGGAGGTGCCGCGCATGAGTACGCGTACTCAGATGCCACGCGGCCGCCCGGGCAGACTCTCTTCATGGACTGGACCCACTACCGCTTCCGCAGCCGGTGGTCCCTGCCCGCACCGCCGGCCGCCGTGTACGCGGTGCTGGAGCGGGCCGAGGACTACCCCCGCTGGTGGCCGCAGGTACGGGCGGTGACCCGGCTGGACGACGACACCGGTGTCCTCACCATCCGGTCCCTGCTCCCGTACGCCATGACCTTCACCGCCCGCGCCACGCGCCACGACCCCGCCGCCGGGATCCTGGAGGTCGTCATGTCCGGCGACATCGACGGCTGGGCCCGCTGGACGGTCACCGCGGACGGCCCCGGCACCCTCGCCCGGTACGACCAGGTCGTCGACGTGCGCAAGCCCCTGCTCAGACTGCTGGCCGTACCGGGACGCCCGGTCTTCCGCGCCAACCATCGCCTGATGATGCGGGCCGGCCGGCGCGGACTGCTGCGCCTGCTGCGCGCGGTTTGAACGAAGGGCGCTGGGACCTGTATTGTTCAGTGCGTTCCCGGGCGATTAGCTCAGTGGGAGAGCGCTTCGTTCACACCGAAGAGGTCACTGGTTCGAACCCAGTATCGCCCACCGGGAAAGGCCGGCCTGCACCAGCAGGTCGGCTTTTTCGTGTCCGGTCTACGGCGGCGCAGGGTGCGGGCGCTGATCGTCGTCCTCGTCGTCCTTGCGATCACCGGCGGCATTCTGGACGGACGCCGCATCGCCGCCGGGGCCGGTGTCGCCCTGCTGGTCCGCCTCTGGGAACTGGGCAGGCGCACTCCGCGCGGCAGCGAACTCTGGCTCAAGTCCGAGGCGTTCCGGCGCTATCCGGCCGACCCGGCCACCTGCCCCGGTGAACCGCTCGACGAGGAGCGGACGGACCGGTACACCGCCTGGGCGGTCGCCCTGGGCGTCGAGTCCGCCTGGCAGGAGGCCGTGGGCGCGTCGACGTCGACGGCGCGGCGGCGCTCCTCCCTCGACGTCACCGACGTCCTGCTCACCGCGGTGATCCTCTCCAGCCCGGCCCCGCCCAGCCCGTCCGGCAGCTCCGGCGGCGGTGGAGGGGGTTCCTCGTCCGGAGGGGCCGGCGGCGGGGCGGGCGGCGGCGGGTCCTGGTGACGCCGTCGGCTAGGCCGCGGCCGGCAGTTCCGGACGCAGTGGCCACTCCGTACTGACGATCTCGTCCGAGCCGCTGCGCGCGAACCACGCCTGCAGGCCGCGCGCCTGCGCCGCGTGCCAGTTCGCCTGCAGCGTGTGCAGCTCGCCGGGGGACAGCCGCTCCAGCCGCGTCGCGAAACGGCGGCCCAGGGACCGTACGACCTCCAGGGCGGCCAGCGCGTCGGCGCCCGCGTCGTGCGCGCCCTGCAGCGTCACGTCGTAGTGCGCGCACAGGTCGGTCAGCGTGCGGCGGCCCTTGCGGTAGCGGTCCAGATGCTTGTCCAGCACCCGCGGGTCCAGCACCCGCAGCGGCACCGACTCGAACCAGCGGTCCAGCGACGACGCCCGGTGCCGGCGCAACTCCCGGTCCAGCAGCGTCAGATCGAACGGCGCGTTCATCACCACCAGCGGCCGGCCCAGTGCCGCGTGCTCGGCCAGCTGCTCGGCTATCTCGTACATCACCGGAGCCGGCCAGCGGCCGTTGCGCTGCAGGTGCTCCTCCGTCAGCCCGTGCACGGCCGTCGCCGCCTCCGGCACCGGCACACCCGGGTTCACCAGCCAGCGGATGACCCGCGGCCGGACCCCCGGCGCATCCTGGACGACGACGGCGGCCGACACGATCCGGTCGGTCTCGACGTCCACGCCCGTCGTCTCCGTGTCGAAGGCCGCCAGCGGCCCCTCGTACCAGGTCGTCATCCCAATCCAACTCCTCGTTCACCTACGGCAGGTGACGTTCCGTCTTCTGCCAGTTTGGTGATACCCGGGCCGTTTGCGCCGTACGCCGGGAGGAGACAACAGGAGTACGGGTCTTTGCAGTTCAGCGGCCCGCAGCGGGGACACTCATTGCCTGGAAGGCTGTTGGTCATGGCCATAGCGCAGCCCGAGCGGGGCGGGCTGCTGCCCGATCGCACGGGCCCCCTTCGCGGCACGCTCGCCACCACCGCCTGCATGGAGACACTGCAGGTCGGCTATCTGCACGCGGTCGCCGCCGCGGCCGGCTGCTCGCTGTCCCAGCCCTTCCCGGACAACGGCATCGACTGGCACGTCAGCCACAGCGCGCCCGGCCACACCGTCGACGACGAGGTGACCGTCAAGGTGCAGCTGAAGGCCACGTACCAGGTCGCGCCCAACCCGCCGGGACGCTCCTTCTCCTTCACCCTCGACAACGACCACCTGCGCAAGCTCGCCCGCACACCGGTCTCGGTGCACAAGATCCTGGTCGTCATGCTGGTCCCGCGCTCCCAGGACGACTGGCTGCGCGCCAGCCACGACCGGCTCGACCTCCGGCACTGCTGCTACTGGGTCAACCTCGCCGGCCACCCGATCACCGGCCGGCACCGGACCACCGTGCGGATACCCACCTCACGCATCTTCGACGACCGGGCGCTGTGCGAGATCATGACGCGGGTCGGGACGGGAGGCAGGCCATGAGGATCCGTCCCCACGAGGAGCCGGTGCGGCAGGTCCGCCCGCACCCCGACGACCTCCCCTGGAGCAGGCCGCCGGAGCCCACCGACGTCGACCCCGCCGTGCTCGGCGCCCTGCTGCGCCGGCACGGCTGGCAGCGGCGCGGGGGAGCGGCCGGGCGGTACGGCCGCTGGACCCCGCCCGGCCCGGGCGGCGGCTCGACCAGCCTGCTGGTGCCGGAGAGCCGCGCCTTCCCCGACAGCGACGACCTGCTCGGCGAGGCCCTGGACGCCCTCGCCCGCAGCGACTCGGCCGCCGCCCGCGAGGTGCTGATCTCGCTCGCCGTACCCAGCGACGAGATCCGCTGGTGGCGCGACACCCCCAGCGGCCCCGTCGGCGCCGCCCCCTGGACGGCCGACGAGCAACTGCGCGGCGCCGCCCGGCAGATGCTGCTCGCCGCCGCGCTCGCCACCCGCGCGCGTGCCGGCTACCACGGCGCCCGCCACCGCCGCCCCGCCGCCGCCCTGCTGGAGCACGTCCTCGTCGGCCCCGCCGCCGAGGGGGGCGGCAGCCTCACCGCCTTCGTGCCCGTGGACCCCGGCCGCCCCCTCGCCGTCCGCCTCCACCAGGCCCTGTACGCCACCCGTGAGGCCATCGACTACCGGCGGGCCACCGGCGGCATGGACGCCTTCGACGGCGCCGTGGAAGCCGGCGTCAGCCGCGAGCTGACCGAGGCGCTGACGCTGCTCGTGCGGGGCACCGAGGGCGCCCGGATCGCCGTCGCCTGGGCGCCCGGCGCCGGTGTCCCCGACGGCTGCGCAGCCTCCGCCGAGCCCGTCGAGTTCTCACCCGGCGACCTGCCCGCGCTGCGCGAGGCCGCCGCCCGCTACCTGCGCGAGGAACCCTCCGTGCCCGTCCGCGTCACCGGCGCCGTCGTCCGCATGCGCCGCTCCGGGCCCCGCGGCGAGGGCACGGTCCGGCTGCGCGTCCTCGCGGGCGCCGAGGTCCCGCACGTCCGCGTCACCCTGGACGAGGAGGACTACCGCATCGCCGGCCACGCCCACCTCGTCGGCCTCCCGGTGCGGGTGCACGGCCGACTGGAGCGCCGCGGCGGCTTCCGCAGGCTGACCGGCGCCTCCGGGGTCGTACCCGTGCAGGTGGACGAGGCGGAGCGGGACCGGCTGATGAAGGCGCTCCAGGAGAACCTCGACTTCTTCGAGGAGGCGTGCGGAGAGGGGGAGCCGGGAGCCTACGGGGACACGGACTGAGGTGTAGGGGTACGCGGACCGAGGGTGACCGTTTCGCGGTCGGCGCCGTCGGGTCGGTACGATCGCCTGTGCGCGCGCTCCTGGTATGGCGCCGCACCCACCTTCAGTCAGGAGAGACCGGTGTCAGACGTCCGTGTGATCATCCAACGCGATTCCGAGCGGGACGAACGCGTGGTGACGACGGGCACTACGGCCGCCGACCTCTTCGCGGGCGAGCGCTCGATCATCGCCGCGCGGGTGGGCGGGGAGCTGAAGGACCTCGCGTACGAGCTTGCCGACGGTGACGAGGTCGAGGGCGTCGAGATCGCCTCCGAGGACGGCCTGAACATCCTGCGCCACTCCACCGCGCACGTCATGGCGCAGGCCGTGCAGGAGCTGTTCCCCGAGGCCAAGCTGGGCATCGGCCCGCCCGTCAAGGACGGCTTCTACTACGACTTCGACGTCGAGAAGCCGTTCACGCCCGAGGATCTCAAGGCCATCGAGAAGAAGATGCAGGAGATCCAGAAGCGCGGGCAGAAGTTCGCCCGCCGTGTCGTCACCGACGACGCCGCCCGCGAGGAGCTGGCGGACGAGCCGTACAAGCTGGAGCTGATCGGCCTCAAGGGCTCCGCGTCGCACGACGACGGCGCGGACGTCGAGGTCGGCGCCGGCGAGCTGACGATCTACGACAACCTGGACGCCAAGACCGGCGAGCTGTGCTGGAAGGACCTCTGCCGCGGCCCCCACCTGCCCTCCACCCGCCTCATCCCGGCGTTCAAGCTGATGCGCAACGCGGCCGCCTACTGGCGCGGCAGCGAGAAGAACCCCATGCTCCAGCGCATCTACGGCACCGCCTGGCCCTCCAAGGACGAGCTGAAGGCCTACCTGGACTTCCTCGCCGAGGCCGAGAAGCGCGACCACCGCAAGCTGGGCAACGAGCTCGACCTGTTCTCCATCCCGGAGCAGATCGGCTCCGGCCTCGCCGTCTTCCACCCCAAGGGCGGCATCGTCCGACGGGTCATGGAGGACTACTCGCGCCGCCGCCACGAGGAAGAGGGCTACGAGTTCGTCTACACCCCGCACGCGACGAAGGGGAAGCTCTTCGAGACGTCCGGGCACCTGGACTGGTACGCCGAGGGCATGTACCCGCCCATGCAGCTCGACGAGGGCGTGGACTACTACCTCAAGCCCATGAACTGCCCGATGCACAACCTGATCTTCGACGCGCGCGGCCGCTCCTACCGTGAACTGCCGCTGCGCCTCTTCGAGTTCGGGACCGTGTACCGGTACGAGAAGTCGGGCGTCGTGCACGGCCTCACCCGTGCCCGCGGCTTCACGCAGGACGACGCGCACATCTACTGCACCCGTGAGCAGATGTCCGAGGAGCTGGACAAGACGCTCACCTTCGTCCTCGGCCTGCTGCGCGACTACGGCCTGACCGACTTCTACCTGGAGCTGTCCACCAAGGACCCGGAGAAGTTCGTCGGCTCCGACGAGGTCTGGGAGGAGGCGACCGAGACCCTGCGCCAGGTCGCCGAGAAGCAGGGCCTGCCCCTCGTGCCCGACCCGGGCGGCGCCGCCTTCTACGGCCCGAAGATCTCCGTCCAGGCCAAGGACGCGATCGGCCGCACCTGGCAGATGTCGACCATCCAGCTCGACTTCAACCTGCCCGAGCGGTTCAACCTGGAGTACACCGGCCCCGACGGCTCCAAGCAGCGCCCGGTGATGATCCACCGAGCCCTCTTCGGCTCGATCGAGCGGTTCTTCGCGGTGCTCCTGGAGCACTACGCGGGCGCCTTCCCGGCGTGGCTGGCCCCGGTCCAGGCGCTCGGCATCCCGATCGGCGACGCGCACGTCGAGTACCTGGAGAAGTTCGCGGCCGCGGCCAAGAAGAAGGGCCTGCGCGTCGACGTGGACTCCTCCTCGGACCGCATGCAGAAGAAGATCCGCAACGCCCAGAAGCAGAAGGTGCCCTTCATGGTCATCGCGGGCGACGAGGACATGTCCAACAACTCGGTGTCCTTCCGCTACCGCGACGGCTCGCAGGAGAACGGCATCCCGTTCGACGAGGCCATCGCGAAGATCGCGGAGGTCGTCGAGGCGCGGACCCAGGTCTGAGCGACCGCTGTGGCGGGGCCCCGGCGATTTCCTCTCGCCGGGGGCCCCGCCCTGTCCGGGGGCACCAAGCCATATGCTGCCTAGCATGACGAGTGAGCCGGAGCAGCAGATCGGAGTGGGGATCCAGGACGCGTTCCAGCGTCTGTGGACGCCCCACCGGATGGCCTACATCCAGGGTGAGAACAAGCCGAGCGGCCCCGGTGCCGACGACGGCTGTCCCTTCTGCTCGATCCCGGCCAAGTCCGACGAGGACGGGCTGATCGTCCGGCGCGGCGAGCACGTGTACGCCGTCCTCAACCTCTACCCGTACAACGGCGGCCACCTGATGACCGTGCCCTACCGGCACGTGGCCGACTACACCGAGCTGACCGGGCCGGAGACCGCCGAGCTGGCGGAGCTGACCAAGCAGGCGATGACCGCCCTGCGCACCGCCTCGGGCGCGCACGGCTTCAACATCGGCATGAACCAGGGCTCGGTCGCGGGCGCCGGCATCGCCGCGCACCTGCACCAGCACATCGTCCCGCGCTGGGGCGGCGACACGAACTTCATGCCGGTGGTGGGCCACACCAAGATCCTGCCGCAGCTCCTGGGTGACACCAGGAAGATGCTGGCGGAGGTGTGGCCCGCGTAACGGCGCCGTGGGGCGTCCCCTGGCCGGGGGTGCCCCTCACGCGTCGTACAGGTCGGCCTTCTTCGGCATCGGATCCTGCACCTGCCCGCTCAGGAACGACGAGCGGGCGCCGAACTTCTCCGTGTCCACGCCGTTCTCCTGCAGGACCTTGATCGCGGACGCGTGCACCACCCGCAGCACCGGCGTGGCCGCGCGCAGCGCGTCGTCGGCCATGAAGCGGTGCCGCCAGGGCTGGTCCGCCCAGGCGTGCCGCAGGCCGAACGGCTCGGGCAGGACGAGCGAACCGCCGAGCCAGTTGAGCAGCGGGGGGTACCAGCTCAGCGGGGCGCGGGCGGCGAGCCGTACCACCTCGTCGGTCGTGACCAGCGGCAGCATGACCTTGCGGGTCTCCCACGGCTTGAGGGACCTGGAGACCTCCTTGCTCGGTGGCTCCGGCTTGGTGGTGAACAGCGAGTTCACCGGACCCAGCGCATGCCCGGTCACCTCGATGCGCAGCGTCTGGTGCAGCACCGTCACCGTGATCAGCATGGTGATGATCAACTGCCCGTCCCACAGCGTCCACTGCACGCCCAGGTAGTGCCGGTCGCCGCTGCCGAACTGCTGCTTGTTGCAGATCTCCTGTATCGCGTGCGGCTTGACCTGGAAGGCCTCCACATCGGTGCCCTCGGGCCGGGACACCGCGGCGGCCTTCTCACCGATCGGGGTGACGATCCAGTGCCGTATCGACGGCTTGGGGAAGCCGCCCGTGTTCAGCGGGCCGCGCTCCAGCAGCGCGAGCTGGTCGTGGATCGCGCGTATGACGTCCCAGCTGCGGAAGGGGTGGATCTCCCGGGACGGGTCGGCGGGCAGCAGGTCCTCGGCGAGCTGCCAGGACCCCCAGCGGGTGCCCATGCCGAGTATGCCCTTGGGGCCGGCGTAGAAGACCGAGTTCGACTGCTGCTCGGCGGTCAGCCGGGCCAGCGACTGGCGCAGCTCCTCCGCCGCGGTCTGGCCGGGGCCGCGCGGCACGGCCTCGGGGACCTTGGCGCCGACGCTGGTGCCCGAGAGCAGGCCGTCCCAGCGGGCCCGCAGGTCCTTGGCGGTGCGCTCGCAGATCTGCTTGGCCAGGAACCAGCCCAGCACGGGCAGGAGGACGCACGCGCGTGCGTACCACGCCCAGAAGCCGGTGAACGGCATCTTGATCAGGAACAGCGCGGCGAGCAGGCCCACACCGAGGAGCAGCGCGGTGGCCAGCGTGCCGGCCCGCTTGTCGTCGCGCCCGGCGACGAACGTGCGCAGCTGGAAGACGAGCAGCCAGCCGATCAGACCGGGCAGGAACAGCACACCGCACAGGACCGTGACGGTCGTCAGGCGGTTGTCGCGCTCCCGGCGGATGTTGTTGGCCGCCAGGCAGTGCTCGACGACGAACTGGGGCTCGGAGCCGAAGGACTGGATGAGCGGCTTGCGACCGGGGGCGAGCATGCGGCCGACCACGGCCCGCGAGAACGCCTCACCGAGATTGGGCCTGAGCAGCTTGATCCGGCCGAGCTTGACGGTCGACTCGTGCCACTCGTTGTCCGCCTTCTTGATCTCCTCCATCGGGTTGTCCCGGTAGGCCGCAGAGGCCAGCGCGGAGGTCGCCGCCTGACCCTCGTCGCCCGAGACGGGCACCTGGGGTCCGTCCCACTCCGTTCCAAACGACATTCCCGCCCCCATCGCCGCCGGTGTCGCTCCTGCGGACTTCCCGACTTCCGTGCTCCGCACACCTGTTGCCAGGTCCGCGTTGTGATCAGCGTATCCGCCGCCACTGACACCCCGTGGGCGGACGGCCGAAGTCGCCCGCCCACGCGCCGGGTCGTGCGCCGGTCGACGAACCGGCGGACCGGTCCGCCGCCCCCGGCGCACGACATGACCGACCAGCCGTGGTGACCGACCAGCCGTGGTGACTGACCAGCCGTGGTGACTGACCAGCCGTGGTGACCGACCAGCCGTGGTGACCGACTAGTCGTGGTCGCCCGCCTGTTCGCGGATCCGTTCGGCGATCTGCGGCGGCATCGGCTCGTGCCGGGCGTAGCTCCGGTCGAAGCGGGCCGTGCCGTGCGACAGCGAGCGCAGGTCGACCGCGTACCGGCCGATCTCGAACTCGGGCACCTCGGCCCGGATCAGGGTCCGTCCGGAGCCCACCTGTTCGGTGCCGAGCAACCGGCCGCGCCGGCTCGACAGGTCGCTCATCACGGCGCCCACGTAGTCGTCACCGACCAGCACCGTCACCTCGGCCACCGGCTCCAGCAGGTGGATCCTGGTCTCGGCCGCCGCCTCGCGCAGCGCGAGCGCGCCCGCGGTCTGGAAGGCGGCGTCGGAGGAGTCCACCGAGTGCGCCTTGCCGTCGAGCAGCGTCACCCGCACGTCCACCAGCGGATACCCGGCGGCCACGCCCTTGGCGGCCTGCGCCCGCACGCCCTTCTCGACCGAGGGGATGAACTGGCGCGGTACGGCGCCGCCGACCACCTTGTCCACGAACTCGATGCCCGAGCCGCCCGGCAGCGGCTCCACCTCGATCTCGCAGATGGCGTACTGGCCGTGCCCACCGGACTGCTTCACGTGCCGGCCGCGCCCGGCGGCCTTGTGCGCGAACGTCTCCCGCAGGGAGACCTTGTGCGGGACGACGTCGACCTGGACGCCGTAGCGGCTGCGCAACCGTTCCAGGGCGACGTCCGCGTGCGCCTCGCCCAGGCACCACAGGACCACCTGGTGGGTGTCCTGGTTCTGCTCCAGGCGCATCGTCGGGTCCTCGGCGACCAGCCGGGACAGGCCCTGGGAGAGCTTGTCCTCGTCGGCCTTGCTGTGCGCCTGGATGGCGAGCGGCAGCAGCGGGTCGGGCATCTGCCAGGGCTCCATCAGGAGCGGGTCGTCCTTCGCCGAGAGCGTGTCACCGGTCTCGGCGCGGCCGAGCTTGGCCACGCAGACCAGATCGCCGGCGACGGCGTGCGTCACCGGCCGCTGCTGCTTGCCGAAGGGCATCGACAGGGCGCCGACCTTCTCGTCGACGTCGTGATCCTCGTGCCCCCGGTCGGTCAGACCGTGTCCGGAGACGTGCACCGTCCGGTCGGGGCGCAGCGTGCCGGAGAAGACGCGGACCAGGGAGATGCGCCCGACGTACGGGTCGGAGGCCGTCTTGACGACCTCGGCGACCAGCGGGCCGTCCGTGTCGCACGGCTTCAGCTCGCGCGGCTTGCCGTCGATCGTGGTGACCCCGGGCAGCGGGTGCTCGAACGGCGTCGGGAACCCGCCCGTGACCAGCTCCAGCAGCTCCACGGTGCCCAGCCCCTGCCGGGCGCCGTCGGCGGCGGGTGCGGCGGCCAGGACGGGGAAGAAACTGCCCCGGGCCACGGCCCGCTCCAGGTCCTGGATCAGCGTCTTGACGTCGACCTGCTCGCCGCCCAGATAGCGGTCCATGAGGGTCTCGTCCTCGCTCTCGGCGATGATCCCCTCGATGAGCCGGTTGCGGGCGTCCTCGATGTCCGGCAGTTGGTCCTCGCCGGGCTCGGACTCCTTGCGCTCCCCGGTCGAGTAGTCGAACAGCTTCTGCGACAGCAGCCCGATCAGACCGGTCACGGGCGCGTGCCCGTCCGGGCCCTCGGGGCCGCGCAGCGGCAGATACAGAGGCAACACAGCGTCGGGGTCGTCGCCGCCGAAGGCCTCCGCGCAGGTCCGGGTCATCTCCTCGAAGTTCGCGCGCGCGGCCTCCAGGTGCGTGATCACGATCGCGCGGGGCATGCCGACGGCCGCGCACTCCTCCCACACCATGCGGGTCGAGCCGTCCACCCCGTCGGAGGCCGAGACGACGAAGAGGGCCGCGTCCGCCGCCCGCAGACCGGCCCTGAGCTCCCCGACGAAGTCGGCGTATCCCGGGGTGTCGAGGATATTGATCTTGATGTCGTCCCATTCGACCGGCACCAGCGAGAGCTGCACCGAGCGCTGCTGCCGGTGCTCGATGTCGTCGTAGTCCGAGACGGTGCCGCCGTCCTCCACGCGGCCCGCCCGGTTCACCGCCCCCGCGGTCAGCGCGAGGGCCTCCACCAGAGTCGTCTTGCCCGAACCGGAGTGGCCGACCAGCACCACGTTCCGTACGGACGCGGGCCGGTCGGCCTCCAGAGCCCTGCCGGCGGCCCCAGGGTGGTGTGTCTGTGCCTTGTCGCCCATGATCCTGCCTCCCGTGCACGGTGAGGTCACTGTGGGCGCGGACACGCGGGACCCGCGTGACTGGCGGCTCCGGCGACGCCCGCGGTTATTCGAGCTTTCCACTCCCGTCACGCTGCGTCCATACGAACGACGGCCGCACGCCCCGATCGCGTCACGCACGCCCGCCGCGCGGGGGCGCGCACAGGTTCGCGCGCCGGCTGCGGGTGCCCGCCCGTCACGCACACGCGTGCGTGGCTACGATGGGCCAGCCGGTGGCCACCAGGGGCCGCGGCGACACCGACCCTCGGGAAGGCCATGCTGAACAAGTACGCGCGTGCATTCTTCACGCGTGTCCTCACACCGTTCGCCGCGTTTCTCATCCGCCGGGGCGTGAGCCCCGACACGGTCACGCTCATCGGCACGGCCGGTGTGGTCGCGGGAGCGCTGGTCTTCTACCCCCGGGGCGAGTTCTTCTGGGGCACGGTCGTGATCACCCTGTTCGTCTTCTCCGATCTGGTCGACGGCAACATGGCCCGCCAGCTGGGCCGCTCCAGCCGCTGGGGCGCCTTCCTGGACTCCACCCTCGACCGGGTCGCCGACGGCGCCATCTTCGGCGGCTTCGCGCTCTGGTACGCGGGCAACGGGAACGACAACGTCCTGTGCGCCGTCTCGATCTTCTGCCTCGCCAGCGGCCAGGTGGTGTCGTACACCAAGGCGCGCGGCGAGTCGATCGGGCTGCCGGTCGCCGTCAACGGGCTCGTCGAACGCGCCGAGCGGCTGGTGATCTCGCTGGTCGCGGCCGGTTTCGCGGGCCTGCACAAGTTCGGCGTGCCCGGCATCCAGTGGCTGCTGCCGATCGCCCTGTGGATCGTCGCCGTGGGCAGCCTCGTCACCCTGGTCCAGCGCGTCGTCACCGTGCGCCGCGAGTCCGCCGAGGCGGAGGCGGCGGGACGGCAGGGCGCCGGCGAGGTGGCGCAGTGAGCACCGCCGACCGGCTCACCGACGCGCTGTACGGGCTCGGCTGGGGCACCGTCAAGAAGCTCCCGGAACCCGTCGCGGTCCGGCTCGGCCGCACCATCGCCGACCTGACCTGGAAACAGCGCGGCAAGGGTGTCCAGCGCCTCGAGGCCAACTACGCGCGCGTGGTGCCCGGCGCCACGCCCGAGCGCCTCACCGAGTTGTCGCGCGCGGGCATGCGCTCGTACCTGCGCTACTGGATGGAGTCCTTCCGGCTGCCGGCCTGGAGCCGCGAGCGCGTCAGGACGGGCTTCGACCCCAAGGACATCCATTTCCTGACCGACGGGCTGGCCTCCGGCAAGGGCGTGATACTCGCCCTGCCGCACATGGCCAACTACGACCTGGCGGGCGCCTGGGTCACCACCAAACTGGAGACGCCGTTCACGACGGTCGCCGAGCGCCTGAAGCCCGAGACGCTGTACGACCGTTTCGTCGCCTACCGCGAGGGCCTCGGCATGGAGGTCCTGCCGCACAGCGGCGGCTCCGCCTTCGGCACCCTGGCCCGGCGGCTGCGCGACGGCGGCCTGGTATGTCTGGTCGCCGACCGGGACCTGTCCGCCTCCGGCGTCGAGGTCGACTTCTTCGGCGAGAAGACCCGGATGCCCGCGGGCCCCGCGCTGCTCGCCCAGCAGACGGGCGCGCTGCTGCTGCCCGTCACCCTCTGGTACGACGACTCGCCCGTCATGCAGGGCCAGGTGCATCCCGCGATCGAGGTGCCCGCGTCAGGTACCCGGCCCGAGAAGACGTCTGTCATGACACAGGCGCTGGCCGACGCCTTCGCCACCGGGATCGCCGACCATCCGGAGGACTGGCACATGCTCCAGCGGCTGTGGCTCGCCGACCTCGACCCCGCGAAGGGACCCTCGTGAGAATCGGGATCGTCTGCCCGTACTCCTGGGACGTGCCCGGCGGCGTCCAGTTCCACATCCGCGACCTCGCCGAGTACTTCATCCGGCTCGGCCACGAGGTCTCCGTGCTCGCCCCGGCCGACGACGACACCCCGCTGCCGCCGTACGTGGTCTCGGCCGGCCGCGCGGTGCCGGTGCCGTACAACGGCTCGGTGGCCCGCCTGAACTTCGGCTTCCTGTCGGCCGCTCGGGTACGGCGCTGGCTGCACGAGGGCGCCTTCGACGTGGTCCACATCCACGAGCCGACCTCGCCCTCGCTGGGCCTGCTGACCTGCTGGGCGGCCTCCGGTCCGATCGTGGCCACCTTCCACACCTCCAACCCGCGCTCGCGCGCCATGATCGCCGCGTACGCGATCCTCCAGGCGGCCCTGGAGAAGATCAGCGCGCGGATCGCGGTCAGCGAGTACGCCCGCCGCACGCTGGTCGAGCACCTGGGCGGGGACGCCGTGGTCATCCCCAACGGCGTCGACGTGGAGTTCTTCGCCAAGGCCGACCCGAACCCGGAGTGGCAGGGCGACACCATCGGCTTCATCGGCCGGATCGACGAGCCGCGCAAGGGCCTGCCCGTCCTCATGAAGGCCCTCCCGAAGATCCTGGCCGCCCGCCCGCGCACGCGCCTGCTGGTCGCGGGCCGCGGTGACGAGGAGGCTGCCGTCGAGGACCTGCCGAAGGAGCTACGCGCGCGCGTGGAGTTCCTCGGCATGATCAGCGACCAGGACAAGGCCCGCTTCCTGCGCAGCGTCGACCTGTACGTCGCGCCCAACACCGGCGGCGAGAGCTTCGGCATCATCCTGGTCGAGGCGATGTCGGCCGGCGCCCCCGTCCTCGCCTCCGACCTGGACGCCTTCGTGCAGGTGCTGGACCAGGGTGAGGCGGGTGAGGTCTTCGCCAACGAGAACGCGGACGCCCTCGCCGAGGCGGCCGTACGGCTGCTGGCGGACCCGGCCCGCCTGGCCGAGCTGCGCGAGCGCGGGAGCGCCCACGTGCGGCGGTTCGACTGGTCGACGGTGGGCGCGGACATCCTGTCCGTCTACGAGACGGTCACGGCGGGCGCGGCGGCGGTCGCGGCGGACGACCGCACGACGGGCCTCCGCGCCCGCTTCGGCCTGGCCCGCGACTGACCCGGGTCCGGGCCGGACCGCGCGGATGCCGGCAGGAGAGGCTATGTCGGCGCGGGGCTGCTGCTGGGGCGCCGGAGGCAGGGGCAGCGCCGGCGGCGTCCGGACCCCTGCTGCGGCGCCTGTGCGGGGAGGAGCCGGCTGCATCGCAGGGCCGTGACTGACACGGTCAGGGGCTCGGTCGGCGCGGGGCGGCGGCGGGCTGCCGGGGGGCGACGTGAGGCCGGCGGGCGGTGAGACGGGCGGTGCGCGGGCTCGTGTGAGGTCTGCGGGCGGGCCGTGGCGGGAGGGGGCTGCTGCGGCGAGGTGCTGCTGATGGGGCGCCGGAGACAGGGGCAGTGTCGGGGGCGTCCGGGCCTCCTGTGAGGAGGGGGCTCCGTCGGCGCGGGCCGCCGGGGGGCGACGTGAGGCCGGCGGGCGGTGAGACGGGCGGTGCGCGGGCTCGTGTGAGGTCTGCGGGCGGGCCGTGGCGGGAGGGGGCCGCTGATGGGGCGCCGGAAGCGGGCAGCGTCCGGTGTGTCCTTCGGCGCCTGTTGCCGGGCGGGCCGCAGGGCCGTGACTGGCACGGGGCACACCGCGCGGATGCCGGAAGGCGGGGCTCGGTCGGCGCGGGGTTTCTGGTGGGTCACCGGAGGGCCAGCGTCCGGGGCGCTCCTGCGGCGCCTGTTGCGCGGGAGGCCGTTGCGGCGCGGGGCCGTTGCCGAAGTGGCGCGCCCGGGGCTGGAGAAGGGCTGATCCGGCGTCGGGCCGGAGGCCCGGGATCGGCCGGAAGGGGGCTCGGCGGCAGCCGATAGCCTTCGGCCGTGACCGTAACCCTCATCTGGATCCTCGTCGCACTCGTCGCGATCGGCGTCTACCTGAGCTGGACGGCCGGGCGTCTGGACCGGCTGCACGTGCGGATGGACGCCGCCCGGGCCGCGCTCGACGCCCAGCTGCTGCGCCGGGCCTCCGTGGCGCAGGAGCTCGCCACGTCGGGCGTGCTGGACCCCGCCGCCTCGATCGTGCTGTACGAGGCCGCGCACGCGGCCCGGCAGGCCGAGGAGGAGCACCGGGAGGTCGCGGAGAGCGAGCTGAGCCAGGCCCTGCGCGCGGTGTTCGAGGATCCCGCCCAGGTGGAGGCCGTCAGAGAGGCCCCAGGGGGCGAGGAGGCGGCCCGTGAGCTGGCCGAGGCCGTCCGCAGGGTGCCGATGGCCCGCCGCTTCCACAACGACGCCGTGGGCGCCGCCCGCAGGCTCCGGGAGCACCGCAAGGTCCGCTGGTTCCGGCTGGCCGGCCACGCCCCCTTCCCGCTGGCCTTCGAGATGGACGACGAGCCGCCCACGGCCCTGGTGGAGAGGGCCGCCTGAACCTCAGGTGACCGAAAAGGATCCACCGGCTTGCCATTGGCCCTTGCTGTGGCCTGGTCCATTCGCGTTTCCTCGACGGTGCACAAACTCTCTTTCACTCAGTGAGGTCACCCGTGTCCACCATCGAGAACCAGGCTCCCGAGACCGGCACCGCCCGTGTGAAGCGCGGCATGGCCGAGCAGCTCAAGGGCGGCGTGATCATGGACGTCGTCACGCCGGAGCAGGCGAAGATCGCCGAGGACGCGGGCGCCGTCGCCGTCATGGCCCTCGAGCGGGTCCCGGCCGACATCCGCAAGGACGGCGGCGTGGCCCGTATGTCAGACCCGGACATGATCGAGGGCATCATCGACGCCGTCTCGATCCCGGTCATGGCCAAGTCCCGCATCGGCCACTTCGTCGAGGCCCAGGTCCTGCAGTCCCTCGGCGTGGACTACATCGACGAGTCCGAGGTCCTCACCCCCGCGGACGAGGTCAACCACTCCGACAAGTGGTCCTTCACCACCCCCTTCGTGTGTGGTGCCACCAACCTGGGCGAGGCCCTGCGCCGCATCGCCGAGGGCGCCGCGATGATCCGCTCCAAGGGCGAGGCCGGCACCGGCAACGTCGTGGAGGCCGTCCGCCACCTGCGCCAGATCAAGAACGAGATCGCCAAGCTGCGCGGCTTCGACAACCACGAGCTGTACGCCGCCGCCAAGGAGCTGCGCGCCCCGTACGAGCTGGTCAAGGAGGTCGCCGAGCTGGGCAAGCTCCCGGTGGTCCTCTTCTCCGCCGGTGGCGTCGCCACCCCGGCCGACGCGGCCCTGATGCGTCAGCTCGGCGCCGAGGGCGTGTTCGTCGGCTCCGGCATCTTCAAGTCCGGCGACCCGGCCAAGCGCGCCGCCGCCATCGTGAAGGCCACCACCTTCTACGACGACCCGAAGATCATCGCGGACGCGTCCCGCAACCTCGGCGAGGCCATGGTCGGCATCAACTGCGACACCCTCCCCGAGACCGAGCGCTACGCCAACCGCGGCTGGTAAGCACACGGGTACGGATCTTCACGGACCTCAGGTACTGAATCCCATGAACACTCCTGTCATAGGCGTCCTGGCCCTCCAGGGCGACGTACGGGAGCACCTCATCGCCCTGGCCGCGGCGGACGCCGTGGCCAGGCCGGTGCGGCGCCCCGAGGAACTCGCCGAGGTCGACGGCCTCGTCCTGCCCGGCGGCGAGTCCACCACCATCTCCAAGCTGGCCGTCCTGTTCGGCGTGATGGAGCCCCTCCGCGCGCGCGTGCGGGCCGGCCTGCCCGTCTACGGCACCTGCGCGGGCATGATCATGCTCGCCGACAAGATCCTCGACCCGCGCTCGGGTCAAGAGACGATCGGCGGCATCGACATGATCGTGCGCCGTAACGCCTTCGGCCGCCAGAACGAGTCGTTCGAGGCCGCGGTCGACGTGACGGGCGTACCGGGCGATCCTGTGGAGGGCGTCTTCATCCGCGCCCCCTGGGTGGAGTCCGTGGGCGCCGGGGCCGAGGTGCTCGCCGAGCACGACGGCCACATCGTCGCGGTCCGCCAGGGCAACGCGCTCGCCACGTCGTTCCACCCGGAACTGACCGGCGACCACCGCGTGCACTCCCTCTTCGTGGACATGGTGCGCGCCAACCGGACACCGGAGTCCTTGTAGGATCTCTGGAGTTCGTTGCAGAGATGGGTTACGCGAAGGAGACAGGCAGATGTCCGGCCACTCTAAATGGGCCACGACGAAGCACAAGAAGGCCGTGATCGACGCCAAGCGCGGCAAGCTCTTCGCGAAGCTGATCAAGAACATCGAGGTCGCTGCGCGCATGGGCGGTGTCGACCTCGACGGCAACCCGACGCTCTACGACGCTGTCCAGAAGGCCAAGAAGCAGTCGGTCCCGAACAAGAACATCGACTCCGCCATCAAGCGCGGTGGCGGTCTCGAGGCCGGTGGCGCCGACTACGAGACGATCATGTACGAGGGTTACGGCCCGAACGGTGTCGCCGTGCTCATCGAGTGCCTCACCGACAACCGCAACCGCGCCGCCTCCGACGTCCGCGTCGCCATGACCCGCAACGGCGGCAACATGGCCGACCCCGGCTCCGTGTCGTACATGTTCAGCCGCAAGGGCGTCGTCATCGTCCCCAAGGGCGAGCTGACCGAGGACGACGTCCTCGGCGCCGTCCTGGACGCCGGCGCCGAGGAGGTCAACGACCTCGGCGAGACCTTCGAGGTCATCAGCGAGGCCACCGACCTGGTGGCGGTCCGCACCGCGCTCCAGGCGGCAGGCGTCGACTACGACTCCGCCGAGTCCAGCTTCGTGCCGTCCGTCCAGGTCGAACTGGACGAGGAGGGCGCCAAGAAGATCTTCAAGCTGATCGACGCGCTCGAGGACAGCGACGACGTGCAGAACGTCTTCGCCAACTTCGACGTGAGCGACGAGATCATGGAGAAGGTCGACGCGTAACGCGCACGGCTGGCTGGCCGGGCCGACGGGACAACCCCGTCGGCCCGTCGCGTTGTCGGGCGCCGGTACGGGGCGCCGGTTCGGGGCGCCGGTACGAGGCGTTGTCAGTGGCACCCGATAGCCTGCGGAAACAGGCGAGCGAGCCGTCGATGGGAGGGGCACGGTGCGGGTACTGGGGGTGGACCCGGGTCTGACCCGGTGTGGTGTCGGTGTCGTCGAGGGGGTCGCGGGGCGCCCGCTGACCATGCTCGGCGTGGGGGTCGTCCGCACACCCGTGGACGCCGACCTCAGCCACCGCCTGCTCGCCGTCGAGCAGGGACTGGAGGAGTGGCTGGACGAGCACCGGCCCGAGTTCGTCGCCGTCGAGCGCGTCTTCAGCCAGCACAACGTGCGCACGGTGATGGGCACCGCCCAGGCCAGCGCCGTCGCGATGCTGTGTGCCGCCCGGCGCGGGATCCCCGTCGCGCTGCACACCCCCAGCGAGGTCAAGGCCGCCGTCACCGGCAGCGGCCGGGCCGACAAGGCCCAGGTCGGGGCCATGGTCACCCGGCTGCTCCGGCTCGCGGCACCGCCCAAGCCGGCCGACGCCGCCGACGCCCTCGCGCTCGCCATCTGCCACATCTGGCGCGCTCCCGCCCAGAACCGGCTCCAGCAGGCCGTCGCCCGGCAGGCGGGCCACGCAACGAAAGGACGAACGGCATGATCGCCTTCGTCAGCGGCACGGTCGCCGCGCTCGCCCCGGACGCCGCGGTCGTCGAGGTCGGCGGCGTCGGCATGGCCGTCCAGTGCACGCCGAACACCCTGTCGACGCTCCGCCTGGGCCAGGCCGCCAAGCTGCACACGTCCCTCGTTGTCCGCGAGGACTCCCTCACCCTGTACGGCTTCGCCGACGACGACGAACGCCAGGTCTTCGAGCTGCTGCAGACCGCGAGCGGCGTCGGCCCGCGCCTCGCCCAGGCCATGCTCGCCGTGCACACCCCGGACGTGCTGCGCCGCGCCGTCGCCACCGGTGACGAGAAGGCACTCACGGCCGTGCCCGGCATCGGCAAGAAGGGCGCCCAGAAACTGCTGCTGGAGCTGAAGGACCGCCTCGGCGAGCCCGTCGGCGCCCCCGCGATCGGCGCGCCCGTCACCCAGGGCTGGCGCGACCAGCTGCACGCGGCCCTGATCGGCCTCGGCTACGCCACCCGGGAGGCCGACGAGGCCGTCGCCGCCGTGGCCCCGCAGGCCGAGGAGGCGGGCGGCACCCCGCAGGTCGGGCAGCTGCTCAAGGCCGCCCTGCAGACCCTGAACCGCGCCCGCTGACCCCACCACGATCGAGGCACACGCATATGAACTGGGACGACACGACGGACACTCCCGGCGCGGAGCGGCTGGTGGGCTCTGTCGCCGACAGGGAGGACCAGGCCGTCGAGGCCGCCCTGCGCCCCAAGGACCTCGGCGAGTTCATCGGCCAGGAGAAGGTCCGCGAACAGCTCGACCTGGTCCTGCGGGCCGCCCGCGCGCGCGGAGCCACCGCCGACCACGTGCTGCTCTCCGGCGCGCCCGGTCTCGGCAAGACGACCCTGTCGATGATCATCGCGGCCGAGATGGGCGCCCCCATCCGCATCACCTCCGGCCCCGCCATCCAGCACGCCGGCGACCTCGCCGCGATCCTCTCCTCCCTCCAGGAGGGCGAGGTCCTCTTCCTCGACGAGATCCACCGCATGTCCCGGCCCGCCGAGGAGATGCTGTACATGGCGATGGAGGACTTCCGCGTCGACGTCATCGTCGGCAAGGGCCCCGGCGCCACCGCGATCCCCCTGGAACTGCCGCCCTTCACCCTCGTCGGCGCCACCACGCGCGCGGGGCTGCTGCCGCCCCCGCTGCGCGACCGCTTCGGCTTCACCGCGCACATGGAGTTCTACGAGCCGCACGAGCTGGAGCGGGTCGTACACCGTTCGGCGAACCTGCTGGACGTCGAGATCGATCCGGACGGCGCCGCCGAGATCGCCGGCCGCTCCCGCGGCACGCCCCGCATCGCCAACCGCCTGCTGCGCCGCGTCCGCGACTACGCCCAGGTCAAGGCGGACGGCCTGATCACCCGCGAGATCGCCGCGGCGGCCCTCGCCGTCTACGAGGTCGACGCGCGCGGCCTCGACCGCCTCGACCGCGCCGTCCTGCAGGCCCTGCTGAAACTCTTCGGCGGCGGCCCGGTCGGCCTGTCCACGCTCGCCGTCGCGGTGGGGGAGGAGCGGGAGACCGTCGAGGAGGTCGCCGAACCCTTCCTCGTCCGGGAGGGACTGCTCGCCCGCACCCCGCGCGGCCGGGTCGCCACGCCCGCCGCCTGGGCGCACCTCGGCCTGACCCCGCCCCGCTCGGCGACCGGGACGAACGGACAGCAGGACCTGTTCGGGACGTGAGGGCGGCGGGACGGCGTCCGCACGGCATGCCGACGGCGAGGGATTGGCCGGGCCAGGAACCCAGGTGCCATGCTGAGCGTTGTTCCATGCACGCGGACTCGCTTAGACTCCGCCGATGCCGCCTTTACCGGCGGCGCCCACCACACCCCCATCCCATAGGCCGCTCTCCGTCGCGGTCGCGCGAAGGAAATTCCGTCCCGTGAATGCCTTTACCCTTCTCCCCTTCATCGTGCTCATCGCGGCCATGTTCCTGATGACGCGCTCGGCCAAGAAGAAGCAGCAGCAGGCTGCCAACATGCGGAACGAGATGCAGCCCGGCTCCGGTGTCCGCACGATCGGGGGGATGTACGCGACGGTCAAGGAGGTCAACGAGGACACGGTCCTCCTCGACGCCGGCCCCGGCGTCGACCTCCTCTTCGCCAAGAACGCGATCGGCGCCGTCCTCACCGACGACGAGTACAACCGCATCGTCCACGGCATCGAGCACGACCTGAAGTCCGACGCGACCGTCGTCCCGGACGACGCCTCCTCCCTCACCGAGACCGACGAGACGGACGCGCCCGCTGCCGCCGCCTCCGACGAGAAGGCCGTCGACCTCGGCAAGAAGGACGCCGAGGAGCGGGGGGACGACGCGATCCAGGCCGCCGAGGACAAGGCGACCGCCGCCGAGGCCAAGGCGGAGGACGAGCCGAAGAAGACCGACGGCGACTCCGACGCGAAGTAGTCACGCCCCGGCGGTGCGCGAAGCGGCATAATCACGCCCCGCGCACCCCGGGCGCGTCTGTTTCCCGAACGGGAACCCGACACCATGTGATGGCCGACCGCGCCGACCGGGCGCGGGGCGGCCCGAGAGGGAGTACGAGAAGGTGGCAGCACCTAAGAAGGGCCGGAGCGCGAGCGCCCAGAGCAAACCAGGGCGCTCGCTGGCCCTCATCCTGATCGCCATCGTGGCGCTGACCGGAGGGATGTTCGCCTCCGGGCACAAGACTCCGCGTCTCGGCATCGACCTCGCCGGTGGCACGAGCATCACGCTCAAGGCGAAGGCCGACCAGGGGTCCGCGATCAACAAGGCCAACATGGACACCGCGGTCGACATCATGAACCGCCGTGTCAACGGCCTGGGTGTCTCCGAGGCGGAGGTGCAGACCCAGGGGAACGACAACATCATCGTCAACATCCCCAAGGGCACCAACTCCAAGGAGGCCCAGCAGCAGGTCGGCACCACCGCCAAGCTGTACTTCCGCCCGGTCCTGGCGGCCGCGCCGAGCGGCGCCGCCGCGCAGAGCCCCTCGCCGAGCGCCTCCCCCAGCGGCAGCTCCTCGCCGAACCCGAGCGCGAGCCCCTCCACCAGCGCCTCCTCGAACCAGAAGGCGTCCTCGCCCTCCTCCGGCTCCCCCTCGGCCTCGGCCACCTCCCAGGGCCGCCCCGTCACCGACGCGCTGAAGGCCGGCTCCACCCCCTCGCCGAGCGGCTCCGCGTCCGGCGGCACCAAGCCGTCGCCCACCCCCTCGGCCTCGTCCGGCAGCAGCGCGGCCGCGTCCAAGCTCCAGGCCCAGTACACCGCCCTGGACTGCACCAAGCCCGCCGAGCGCGCCAAGGCCGGCAACGGCGCCAAGCCCGGTGACACCATCGTGGCCTGCGGCCAGATCGGCAAGGCCTGGTACAAGTACGTGCTCGGCCCGGCCGGCGTCGACGGCACCGAGGTGAAGAAGGCGCAGGCCGTCTTCGACACCCAGGGTGCCGCCGGCTGGCAGGTGCAGATGACCTTCACCGGCAGCGGCGCCAAGAAGTTCGCGGACGTCACGGGCACGCTGGCCCAGAAGCAGGAGCCGCAGAACGAGTTCGGCATCGTCCTCGACGGCGAGGTCGTCTCCAGCCCCCGCGTGGACCAGGCCATCACCGGCGGCCAGGCGGAGATCTCCGGCAGCTTCACCCAGCAGGAGGCCCAGAGCCTCGCGAACATGCTGTCGTACGGCGCCCTGCCGCTCTCCTTCCAGGAGCAGTCCGTCACCACCGTCACCGCCGCGCTCGGCGGCGACCAGCTGCACGCCGGTCTGCTGGCCGGCGCGATCGGCCTCGCCCTGGTCGTGATCTACCTGGTGGTCTACTACCGCGGCCTGTCGATCGTGGCCATGGCCTCGCTGCTGGTCTCCGCGATCCTCACCTACCTGATCATGACGCTGCTCGGTCCGGCCATCCACTTCGCGCTGAACCTGCCGGCCGTCTGCGGTGCCATCGTCGCCATCGGTATCACCGCGGACTCGTTCATCGTGTACTTCGAACGCATCCGGGACGAGATCCGTGAGGGCCGTACGCTGCGCCCCGCCGTCGAGCGGGCCTGGCCGCGCGCCCGGCGCACCATCCTGGTCTCGGACTTCGTGTCGTTCCTCGCCGCCGCCGTCCTGTTCATCGTGACCGTCGGCAAGGTGCAGGGCTTCGCGTTCACGCTCGGTCTGACCACCGTGCTCGACGTCGTCGTCGTCTTCTTCTTCACCAAGCCGCTGATGACGCTGCTCGCCCGCCGCAAGTTCTTCGCGAACGGCCACAAGTGGTCCGGTCTCGACCCGAAGAGCCTGGGTGCCAAGCCGCCGCTGCGCCGCACCCGCCGTCCCGCCGGCCCCGTCTCCGGCCCTGCCGACCCGAAGGAGGCGTGAGCGATGTCGAAACTCGGCAACCTCGGCGCTCGACTGCACCGCGGCGAGATCGCGTACGACTTCGTCGGCAAGCGCAAGATCTGGTACGGCGTCTCCATCCTGATCACCATCACGGCCATCGTCGGCCTGGCGGTGCGCGGCCTGAACATGGGCATCGAGTTCAAGGGCGGCGCGGTCTTCACCACGCCGACCAAGATGAGCGCCTCGGTGTCCCAGGCGGAGACCTACGCCAAGGACGCCTCCGGTCATGACGCGATCGTGCAGAAGCTGGGCAACGGCAGCCTGCGCATCCAGATCGCGGGCATCGACACCGGCAAGTCCGACCAGATCAAGCAGACCCTGGCCAAGGACCTGAAGCTCAACCCGGAGAACCTCGCCGCCGACCTGGTCGGCCCGAGCTGGGGCCAGCAGATCGCCAACAAGGCCTGGGAGGGCCTCGGCATCTTCATGGTCCTCGTCGTGATCTACCTGGCGATCGCCTTCGAGTGGCGCATGGCCGTCGCCGCGCTGGTCGCGCTGATCCACGACATCACCATCACGACCGGTATCTACGCCCTGGTCGGCTTCGAGGTCACGCCGGGTACGGTCATCGGTCTGCTGACGATCCTCGGTTACTCGCTCTACGACACGGTCGTCGTCTTCGACAGCCTCAAGGAGCAGACCAAGGACATCACCAAGCAGACCCGCTTCACCTACAGCGACATCGCCAACCGGTCGATCAACGGCACCCTGGTCCGCTCGATCAACACCACGGTCGTCGCCCTGCTGCCGGTGGCCGGTCTGCTGTTCATCGGCGGTGGCTTCCTCGGCGCCGGCACGCTGAACGACATCTCGCTGTCGCTGTTCGTCGGCCTCGCGGCCGGTGCGTACTCGTCGATCTTCATCGCCACCCCGCTCGTCGCCGACCTCAAGGAGCGCGAGCCGGCGATGAAGGCCCTCACCAAGCGGGTCCTGGCCAAGCGCGCCCAGGCCGCCGACGAGGGAGACCTCGTGGCGGACCGCGCCCCCGCCGACGACTCGGACGACGCGGCGCCCGCCGTCGTGGGCCCGCGCAACCAGTCCGCGCCCCGCAGCCGGGGCCGCGGCCGACCCTCGGGGAAGCGCCGATGACCGGCATCAGGGAACTGCTGCTCAGCCGTATCCGGGACGTCGCGGACTACCCGGAGCCGGGCGTGATGTTCAAGGACATCACCCCGCTCCTGGCGGACCCGGCGGCCTTCACCGCCCTCACGGACGCGCTGGCCGAGATCGCCGCGAACACCGGTGCGACCAAGGTCGTCGGCCTGGAGGCGCGGGGCTTCATCCTCGGCGCCCCGGTGGCCGTCCGCGCCGGCCTGGGCTTCATCCCGGTCCGCAAGGCGGGCAAGCTGCCCGGAGCGACCCTGCGCCAGGCCTACGACCTGGAGTACGGCTCGGCGGAGATCGAGGTGCACGCGGAGGACCTGACCTCCGGTGACCGCGTCCTGATCGTGGACGACGTCCTGGCGACCGGTGGCACCGCCGAGGCGGCGATCCACCTCATCCAGCGCGCCGGTGCCGAGGTCTCGGGTCTGGCGGTGCTGATGGAGCTGGGCTTCCTGGGCGGCCGCGCCCGCCTGGAGCCCGCGCTCGACGGGGCGCAGCTGGAGGCGCTGCTCCAGGTCTGAGCGGGCGGTCCCGCACAAGCGGCCTCCGGCGACGCCGGAGGCCGCTTCGTGTTTCCCGCCCGGCGGCCACCGACGGCGAGCACGAGGACGCCGCAGCCGCCGCCGAGGTCACGCGCAGGACACCCCGGCGCCACCTCCCGGAATCCCGCGGAGCCCCCACGCGTTCCATGGGTACACGGTCCTCACAACGGCCTGAAGGCGATGACCAGCCGCAGGATCGCTACCATGGGGTCTCCGGAGCCTGACCGGGGGACCCGGATCGCGCACGAGGAGCCCTCTTGCCAGACGAGGCCCAGCACCTGACCGCCGCCAAGCCCGAGTCCGCCTCGGCCGCAGCGGCGAAGCCCGCGCCGAACGTGTCCGACGCGAAGAACGACACACGCGGCGCGATCGAGCACGCCCAGTCCGCGCCCGTCGAGAAGGCTGCTGAGGCCACGCGTCCCAAGCCGGCCCCGCCCGAGCGCCCGGCACAGCCCCCCGTGGTGCGCCAGCCCGCCCAAGCCCCCCGCAGCGGCTCCTCCAACCGCGTCCGCGCCCGCCTCGCCCGCCTCGGCGTGCAGCGTGCGAACCCGTACAACCCGGTCCTGGAGCCCCTGCTGCGCATAGTCCGCAGCAACGACCCCAAGATCGAGAACTCCACGCTCCGCCAGATCGAGCGCGCCTACCAGGTCGCCGAGCGCTGGCACCGCGGCCAGAAGCGCAAGAGCGGCGACCCGTACATCACGCATCCGCTCGCCGTCACCACCATCCTCGCCGAGCTGGGCATGGACCCGGCGACCCTGATGGCGGGCCTGCTGCACGACACCGTCGAGGACACCGAGTACGGCCTCGACCAGCTGCGCCGCGACTTCGGCGACACCGTCGCCCTGCTCGTGGACGGCGTCACCAAGCTGGACAAGGTCAAGTTCGGCGAGGCCGCGCAGGCCGAGACCGTGCGCAAGATGGTCGTCGCGATGGCCAAGGACCCGCGCGTCCTGGTCATCAAGCTCGCCGACCGCCTGCACAACATGCGCACCATGCGCTACCTCAAGCGCGAGAAGCAGGAGAAGAAGGCGCGCGAGACCCTGGAGATCTACGCGCCGCTCGCCCACCGCCTGGGCATGAACACCATCAAGTGGGAGCTGGAGGACCTCGCGTTCGCGATCCTCTACCCCAAGATGTACGACGAGATCGTGCGCCTGGTGGCCGAGCGGGCGCCCAAGCGCGACGAGTACCTCGCCATAGTGACCGACGAGGTCCAGGCCGACCTGCGCGCCGCCCGCATCAAGGCGACCGTGACCGGCCGCCCGAAGCACTACTACAGCGTCTACCAGAAGATGATCGTGCGGGGCCGCGACTTCGCCGAGATCTACGACCTGGTGGGCATCCGTGTCCTCGTCGACACGGTCCGCGACTGCTACGCCGCCCTCGGCACGGTGCACGCGCGATGGAACCCGGTCCCCGGCCGGTTCAAGGACTACATCGCGATGCCCAAGTTCAACATGTACCAGTCGCTGCACACGACGGTCATCGGGCCCAACGGCAAGCCGGTCGAGCTGCAGATCCGCACCTTCGACATGCACCGCCGCGCCGAGTACGGCATCGCCGCGCACTGGAAGTACAAGCAGGAGGCCGTCGCGGGCGCCTCCAAGATCCGTACCGACGTGCCCAAGGCCGGCAAGAAGGACGACCACCTCAACGACATGGCCTGGCTGCGGCAGTTGCTGGACTGGCAGAAGGAGACGGAGGACCCGGGCGAGTTCCTGGAGTCCCTGCGCTTCGACCTGTCCCGCAACGAGGTGTTCGTCTTCACCCCCAAGGGCGACGTCATCGCGCTGCCCGCGGGAGCCACTCCTGTCGACTTCGCGTACGCCGTCCACACCGAGGTCGGCCACCGCACCATAGGAGCACGGGTCAACGGCAGGCTCGTACCGCTCGAATCCACCCTGGACAACGGCGACTTGGTGGAGGTCTTCACCTCCAAGGCGCCCGGCGCCGGACCGTCCCGCGACTGGCTCGGCTTCGTCAAGTCGCCGCGGGCGCGCAACAAGATCCGGGCCTGGTTCTCCAAGGAGCGCCGCGACGAGGCGATCGAGCACGGCAAGGACGCCATCGTCCGCGCCATGCGCAAGCAGAACCTGCCGATCCAGCGCATCCTCACCGGCGACTCGCTCGTCACGCTCGCGCACGAGATGCGCTACTCGGACATCTCCGCGCTGTACGCGGCGATCGGCGAGGGCCATGTCTCCGCGCCGAACATCGTGCAGAAGCTGGTCCAGGCGCTCGGCGGCGAGGAGGCGGCCACCGAGGAGATCGACGAGAGCGTCCCGCCGTCGCGCGGCCGGAGCCGCAAGCGCCGCTCCAGCGCCGACCCGGGCGTCGTCGTCAAGGGCGTCGACGACGTGTGGGTCAAGCTGGCCCGTTGCTGCACGCCGGTACCGGGCGACCCGATCATCGGCTTCGTCACGCGCGGCAGCGGCGTATCGGTTCACCGCAGCGACTGCGTCAACGTCGAGTCGCTGTCCCGTGAGCCCGAGCGCATCCTCGACGTCGAGTGGGCGCCCACCCAGTCCTCGGTCTTCCTGGTCGCCATCCAGGTCGAGGCGCTGGACCGCTCCCGCCTGCTGTCGGACGTCACGCGAGTCCTGTCCGACCAGCACGTCAACATCCTGTCGGCGGCCGTCCAGACCTCCCGCGACCGTGTGGCCACCTCCCGGTTCACCTTCGAGATGGGCGACCCCAAGCACCTCGGCCACGTCCTGAAGGCCGTACGGGGCGTGGAGGGCGTGTACGACGTCTACCGCGTGACGTCGGGACGCACCCGCTCGTAGGTCCCCGGCATCACGGCACCCGCATCACGGGCACCGAAAGGGCCCCGTACGCGCGCGTACGGGGCCCTTTCACACACTTGGCGGGGGAATCAGCCGCCGAACTCCTGCAGACCCTTCAGAGCCTGGTCCAGAAGCGCCTGGCGGCCCTCCAGCTCCCGCTCCAGCTTGTCGGCCTTGGCGTTGTTGCCCTGGCCGCGCGCCTGCTCGATCTGCGTCCGCAGCTTGTCCACTGCGGCCTGCAGCTGACCGGTCAGACCCTCGGCACGCGCGCGTGCCTCCGGGTTCGTCCGGCGCCACTCGGCCTCCTCGGCCTCCTGGATCGCCCGCTCGACCGTGTGCATCCGGCCCTCGACCTTCGGGCGCGCGTCCCGCGGGACGTGGCCGATGGCCTCCCAGCGCTCGTTGATCGACCGGAAGGCGGCCCGGGCGGACTTCAGGTCACCGATCGGCAGGAGCTTCTCGGCCTCCCCGGCCAGCTCCTCCTTCAGCTTGAGGTTCTCCGACTGCTCCGCGTCCCGCTCGGCGAACACCGAGCTGCGGGCGGCGAAGAAGACGTCCTGGGCGCCGCGGAAGCGGTTCCACAGGTCGTCCTCGTGCTCGCGCTGGGCACGGCCGGCGGCCTTCCAGTCGGCCATCAGCTCGCGGTAGCGGGCCGCCGTCGGACCCCAGTCCGTGGAACCCGACAGCGCCTCGGCCTCGGCGACCAGCCGCTCCTTGGTCCTGCGGGCCTCCTCGCGCTGCGCGTCCAGCTGCGCGAAGTGCGCCTTGCGCCGCTTGGAGAACGCCGAGCGGGCGTGCGAGAAGCGGTGCCACAGCTCGTCGTCGGACTTGCGGTCCAGACGCGGCAGCCCCTTCCACGTGTCCACCAGCGCGCGCAGCCGCTCGCCGGCCGCCCGCCACTGGTCGGACTGCGCCAGCTGCTCGGCCTCGGTGACCAGGTCCTCCTTGGCCTGGCGGGCCTCGTCGGACTGCTTGGCCCGCTGCGCCTTGCGCTCCTCACGGCGCGCCTCGACCGTCTGCACCAGCTTGTCCAGCCGGGTACGCAGCGCGGCCAGGTCGCCGACCGCGTGGTGCGCCTCGACCTGCTCGCGCAGATGGTCGATCGCGGTCTGGGCGTCCTTCGCCGACAGGTCGGTGGTCTGCACTCGCTTCTCGAGGAGGCCGATCTCGACAACCAGGCCCTCGTACTTGCGCTCGAAGTAGGCCAGCGCCTCCTCAGGGGAGCCGGCCGCCCAGGATCCGACGACCTGCTCGCCGTCGGCCGTACGCACGTACACGGTCCCCGTCTCGTCGACGCGGCCCCACGGGTCGCTGCTCACAGCGCCTCCTCCACATGATGCCTGCGGGGCCTCAAGCCCCCGGGCATCGTCCACAGTTTCGTCACCGCCAACATAGGCGACCAGCGGGTTGCCTGTCCGCATCCAGCGCGACCGAAATTCCGCAGGCCCCCGTCCCGGGCTTCAGGACCGCGTCAGGACTTCGTCACCGTCGCTTTGTTGATCACCACGGTCGCGTTCGGCGCGGTGTTCTGCGTGGTCGGGTCGGCCGGCTGGGCACCGGCCGCGGCGATCTTCTGCAGCACCTTCATGCCCGCGCCCGAAATGGTGCCGAACGGAGCGTAGTTGGGCGGCAACGGGCTGTTCTTGTACACCAGGAAGAACTGGCTGCCGCCGGTGTGCTTCTGGCCGGTGTTGGCCATCGCCACCGTGCCCGCCGGGTACGTGTTGCCCTTCAGGCTCGCGTCCTTCAGGTTTTCGTCCGGAATGGTGTAGCCCGGCCCGCCCATCCCGGTGCCCTGCGGGTCACCGCACTGCAGCACGTAGATGCCGGTCGTGGTCAGGCGGTGGCACTTGGTGTGGTCGAAGAAGCCCTTGCCCGCGAGGAAGTTGAACGAGTTCACCGTGTGCGGGGCCGCCGCCGTCTTCAGGGCGATGTCGATGTCACCGCACGTCGTCGCCAGCTTCATCGTGTACGACGCCGACGTGTCGATCGACATCGCCGGCTCCTTCTTCCAGCTCAGCTTCTTCGCCGAGCCCGCCGCCGGCTTCGCGCACGGGTCCGGGGCCTTGCTGGTCGGCGAGGCGCTGGGCGTGGTCTCGGCGCTCGCGTTCGCCTTCTTGTCGTCCTTCTTGAACGCGTCGGTCGTGTACAGCACGACACTGCCGATCACGATCACGCCCAGTACCGACGCGATCACGGAGTTGCGCATGCGGGCCTTGCGCCGCGACTCGGTGCGCCGCTGCTGCTGCCGCAAGAACTTCTCCCGGGCGAGCTGACGCCGCCGCTGCTCCTGGCTGACCACCGGGTTCTCTCCTCATGCGTGTCGTGTGTCGGGCGGTACGCGTGCGTGCTCGTGATCCGACCACTGCGTGTAGCCCCGTACCGTATATGGGTTCGCTGAGGAAACGGCAGCGCCGGTAGGCTCTGACTGCGGCTGAAGCCGCCCATAGTCGACACAACGAAGGACGATCGTGCTCATTGCCGGGTTCCCCGCCGGGGCCTGGGGGACGAACTGCTATCTCGTCGCCCCCGCCGCCGGTGAGGAGTGCGTGATCATCGACCCCGGCCACCAGGCCGCCCAAGGTGTCGAGGAAACGCTGAAGAAGCATCGGCTCAAGCCCGTCGCCGTCGTCCTCACGCACGGCCACATCGATCACGTGGCCTCGGTCGTCCCGGTCTGCGGCGCACACGACGTACCGGCCTGGATCCACCCCGAGGACCGGTACATGATGAGCGACCCCGAGAAGGGGATCGGCCGGTCCATCGGCATGCCGCTGATGGGCGAGCTGACCGTGGGAGAGCCGGACGACGTCAGGGAGCTGACGAACGGCGCCGCCCTGGAGCTGGCGGGCCTGGAGTTCTCCGTCGCGCACGCGCCGGGCCATACCAAGGGGTCGGTGACCTTCCGGATGCCCGAGACCGCCGACATCCCGTCGGTGTTCTTCTCCGGGGATCTGCTGTTCGCCGGCTCCATCGGACGCACCGATCTGCCGGGCGGATCCATGGAGGACATGCTCGAGTCGCTGGCCCGCGTGTGCCTGCCGCTCGACGACTCCACCGTGGTGCTGTCCGGCCACGGCCCCCAGACGACCATCGGCCAGGAGCGCACCGCCAACCCGTATCTGCGGCAAGTCGCCGCGGGCCCCCAAGGTCACAGCGTGGATGCCGACGCTCCCCGACGAGGAATGTGACGAGAGATTCCGTGAGCACTTTCAAGGCCCCCAAGGGCACGTACGACCTGCTGCCGCCGGACAGCGCCAAGTTCCTGGCCGTCCGCGAGGCGATCGCCGCGCCCCTCAGGAGCTCCGGCTACGGCTACATCGAGACGCCCGGTTTCGAGAACGTGGAGCTGTTCGCGCGCGGCGTCGGTGAGTCCACCGACATCGTGACGAAGGAGATGTACGTCTTCGAGACCAAGGGCGGCGACAGGCTGGCCCTGCGTCCGGAGACGACCGCCCCCGTGCTGCGCGCGGTCCTGGAGGCGAACCTCCACAAGACGGGCAACCTCCCGGTGAAGGTCTGGTACTCGGGCTCGCAGTACCGCTACGAGCGCCCGCAGAAGGGCCGCTACCGGCACTTCTCCCAGGTCGGCGCCGAGGCGATCGGCGCCGAGGACCCGGCGCTCGACGCCGAGCTGATCATCCTGGCCGACCAGGCGTACCGCTCGCTGGGCCTCAGCGACTTCCGGATCCTGCTGAACAGCCTGGGCGACAAGGAGTGCCGGCCGGTGTACCGGGCCGCGCTGCAGGACTTCCTGCGCGGCCTGGACCTGGACGAGGACACGCTGCGCCGCTCGGAGATCAACCCGCTCCGCGTCCTCGACGACAAGCGCGAGTCGGTCCAGAAGCAGCTCACCGGTGTCCCGCTGCTGCGCGACTACCTGTGCGACGCCTGCAAGGCGTACCACGAGGAGGTCCGCGAGCTGATCACCGCGGCGGGCGTGAGCTTCGAGGACGACCCGAAGCTGGTGCGCGGCCTGGACTACTACACCCGCACCACCTTCGAGTTCGTGCACGACGGTCTGGGCTCGCAGTCCGCGGTGGGCGGCGGCGGCCGCTACGACGGCCTGTCCGAGATGATCGGCGGCCCCGCGCTGCCGTCGGTCGGCTGGGCCCTCGGTGTCGACCGCACCGTCCTCGCGCTGGAGGCGGAGGGCGTGGAGCTGGACATCCCGTCCACCACGTCGGTCTACGCCGTCCCGCTCGGCGAGGAGGCCCGCCGCGTGCTCTTCGCCAAGGTCACCGAGCTGCGCAAGGTCGGCATCTCGGCGGACTTCAGCTACGGCGGCAAGGGCCTGAAGGGCGCCATGAAGAACGCCAACCGCAGCGGCGCCCGCTACACGATCGTCGCCGGCGAGCGCGACCTCGCCGAGGGCGTCGTCCAGCTCAAGGACATGGACTCCGGCGAGCAGACGGCGATCGGCGTCAACGAGATCGTGGCCGAGCTGGAGTCCCGTCTCGGCTAGCAGGCACAGCTGAGAAGGGCGCCCGGACATCCCGGGCGCCCTTCTCATTGCTCCAGCAGCCCGTGTCGCATCGCGCTGGTCACTGCGGCCGTGCGGTCGTCCACGCCGAGTTTGGTGAAGATGCGCAGCAGGTGGGTCTTCACCGTCGACTCCCCGATGCTGTGTCGATATGCGGCTGCCGCCGCGTGGCCTGCGGCCTGTTCGGGGTGCGAGCGGTTCGTGCCACGTCGCGTCGGCCGCGGCGGGTGTCCGGTCGTGCCCGTCAGGAGTGCTCCAGCAGCCCGTGCCGCATCGCGCTGGTCACTGCGGCCGTGCGGTCGTCCACGCCGAGTTTGGTGAAGATGCGCAGCAGGTGGGTCTTCACCGTCGACTCCCCGATGAAGAGTCTCCGGCCGATCTCCGCGTTGGTGCAGCCCTCGGCCACCAGGCGCAGTACCGCCGTCTCGCGGGCGGACAGCCGGGGGCGTTCCGGCTTGGTGCGGAGCTGGTCCATCAGGCGGGTCGCCACCGACGGGGCCAGCACCGTCTCGCCGCGGGCGGCCGCCCGCACCGCGTCCGCGAGTTCCCGGCGGGGCAGGTCCTTCAGCAGATAGCCCGCCGCGCCCGCCTCCACCGCCCGCAGGATGTCCCGGTCCGTCTCGTACGTGGTCAGCACGACCACCCGGCACGGCAGCCCGGCCGCGGTCATCCGCACGATGGAGTCCACGCCCCCGCCGCCCGGCATCCGCAGGTCCATCAGCACGATGTGCGGGCGCAGTTCGGCCGCCATCGCCTCCGCCTGCGGCCCACTGGCCGCGTCGCCGACCACCTCCAGGTCCTCCTCGGCGCTCAGCATCGCGCGCAGTCCCTCCCGTACGACGGGGTGGTCGTCGGCGAGGACGATCCGGATCACGGGCTCTCACTCCTCACGGCGCAGGCCACGGCGGAAAGCGGGGCGGATGCCGCGGCGGCGGGGACGGGCAGGCGCACGGTCACCGTCGTACCGTCGCCGGGTCCGCTGCGGACGGCCACGCTGCCGCCCACCTCGGCGGCCCGCGCGCGCAGCCCCGCGAGACCGTATCCACTCGACTCGGCGGCCGGGTCGAAACCGCAGCCGTCGTCGTGGACACAGAGGGTCAGCATGTCGCCGGCGTAGCCGAGGTGAACCCCGATCCGCGTCGAACTCCCGGCATGCTTACGGGCGTTGGTCAGCGCCTCCTGGCAGGCGCGCAGGGCCACCACCTCCACGCCCGCCGGGAGCGTGCGCACCGGGCCGGTCACCTCCAGTGCCGCGCCCTGCCGTGCGGTCAGCCGGTCCAGCGCGTCCGGGAGGCTGGCGCCCGCCAGGTCGGCGGGTGCACCGCCGGCGACCAGGGCGCGCGCCTCGGCGAGGTTGCGGCGAGCGGTGTCCTCCATCAGTGCCAGGTGGCGGCGGGCCTCGGCGGGATCGGCGTCCAGTTCCGCGTCCACGGCCTGGACGAGCATCAGCAGGCTGGTGAAGCCCTGCGCGAGGGTGTCGTGGATCTCCCGTGCCAGCCGCTCGCGTTCGGTGAGCGCCCCGTGCGCGGCCGACAGCCGTGCGACCTCGTGCCGGCTGGTGTCCAACTCGGCGATCAGTTCGGCCCGTTCCGTGCTCTGCTCGATGATCCGGATGATCCAGGCGCCGACCACCCCGGAGAACACCAGACAGACCACGGCGAACAGGGCGTCGGCGAACAGGTCCTCGGCTCCCGGCCGCCACAGCAGCGCCCAGCCGGCGACCGGCACCAGGTTGATCAGGGCCACGGCCACCAGCGCGCCCCGCATGCGCAGGGTCATGAAGCACTGCGGGACCAGCGCGAACGAGACCAGCCGGGTCTCGCCCGCCAGGACCGCCGACGGCAGGAACAGCGCCAGTGTTCCGGCCAGGTACCACAGGGCCCGGCGTCCGCCCGGGGGGTCCTCCGCGAGCACCCGGCGGCCGAACGCCGTGTACCAGGGCACCAGCGGCACGAGCAGCCCGGCCGCCACCGCGCGCACCGGCCACGGCGGATGCTCCGCGCCGAGGACGAGGGCCAGCGTGGCCGCCCACGCGACGGCGAAGTACACGTCCCAGAGCCGGATCGTGCGGTCCCAGGCGTCGACGCCCCGGGCGCGGCCGCTCGTCATCCGTCGCGCCGGTTCTTCCACCGGAAGGTCAGCAAGCACAGCACCAATCCTCCGACGCACCACGCGCCCAGCACCATCGCGATCCGCCCGAACTCCCAGGCGTGCGCCTGCTCCAGGACTTTCGCCGAGTCCGGCAGGAACACGCCCCGCAGGCCCTGACACAGCCACTTCAGCGGGAACAGGGCGCCGATGTCGAGCATCCAGCCGGGAACGGCGTCGATGGCGATGTACACACCGGAGACGAACTGGAGCAGCAGGAAGGGCAGGACGACGACGCTGCCGGCGCTCTTCGCCGACCTGGGCACCGAGCTGATCGCGATGCCCAGCAACGCGCAGGCGGTCAGGCCCAGCACGAAGATCCACGCGAAGTCGAACCAGCGGCCGGGGTCGGACGGCAGGTGCACGCCGTAGAACGCCGTGCCGACGGCCAGCAGGATCGCGGTCTCCAGCACACCGGTGAACAGAACCAGCCAGATCTTGCCCAGGAAGTAGGCCGCAGGTGGCATGGGGGTGCCCCGCAGCCGGCGCAGCGCCTTCTCGTCCCGCTCGACGGCGATGGAGATGCCGAGCGACTGGAAACTCGTCGACATGATCCCGGAGGCCGTCATCGCGGGCACGTACAGCTGGGAGGCGGTGATCCCGGTGCCGCGGACGCCGCCGCGGAAGATCGACGCGAACAGGAACAGGAACACCACGGGGAAGGCGAAGGTGAACACCACCTGCTCGCGCTGCCGGAAGAATTGCCTGATCTCCATGCCGCCCCGCAGCAGCCCCAGCGACCAGGCGCCGGGGAGGGCCGCGGCGGACGGCCGGGCGGTGGCGCGCACGGCGGTCGTGGTCATCGCACGGCCTCCTGTCCGGTCAGGCGGAGGTAGACGTCCTCCAGGGTGGGACGGGTCACGGTCAGTCCGGGTATCTCGCCGTCGAAGCGGCTCATCAGCGCGCCGACGGTGCGGGTCGGCGTGGCGGTGCGCTCCGCGCGCGGGGAGCCGTCGGGCTCGGTCCAGGAGACGGTGGCCTCACCGCCGTGCCGCAGGCGCAGGCCGGCGGGGCTGCCCTCGGCGACGACCCGCCCCTGGGCGACGACCGCGAGCCGGCCCGCGAGCGCCTCGGCCTCCTCCAGGTAGTGGGTGGTCAGCAGGATCGTGGTGCCCTCGTCGGCGAGCAGCCGGATCAGGTCCCAGAACCGGTGCCGGGCGGCCGGGTCGAAGCCGGTGGTGGGTTCGTCGAGGAGCAGCAGGTCGGGGTCGCCGATCACGCCGAGCGCCACGTCCAGGCGGCGCCGCTGGCCGCCGGACAGGCCCTTGATCCTGCTGTCCGCCTTCGCCTGCAGACCGACCAGCCGGATGACCTCCTCCGGGTCGCGCGGGCGGGGGTAGTAGCGGGCGAAGTGCCGTACCGTCTCGCGGACCGTCAACTCGGCGGGTGCCGATTCGTCCTGCCAGACGATCCCCACACGGGATCTCCACGCGCGCGTGGCGGTCGCCGGATCCGCGCCGAGGACGGACACCTCACCCCCGTCCCGGGACCGGTTGCCCTGGAGGATCTCCACCGTGGTGCTCTTGCCCGCGCCGTTGGGTCCGAGCAGGCCGAACACCTCACCCCGCCGGATTCCGAGGTCGAGGCCGTCCACCGCGGTCACGTCCCCGTAGCGCTTGCACAGCCCCCGGACGTCCACCGCGAGGTCGTTCGCGTGTGTTGTCATGCCCTTGAGCATCGGCCGGAACCGAACGATCCGTGACCACCGTGCGTACCTCCTTATGTCCTCCGAACGGTGGACACACGGGTGCGTGCGGCACAATGAGGCGTGCCCGAAGATGGTCCAACTCTCAAGTGACGGAATCGGCGTGATGAGCAAGACGACAGTCAACGACGTCTCCACGGAGTCCGATCCCGAGCGTGCCGTCGGCGCCCCGCGCCTGGTGGGCGGGAGCCGTGCCTTCGCCCTGCTGCTGGTGATCACCGGCGCCGCCGGACTGCTGGCCGCCTGGGTCATCACGCTCGACAAGAACAAGATCCTCGAAGCGAAGATCGCCGGCAAGACGTTCACACCGGGATGCAGCGTCAACCCGATCGTGTCCTGCGGCAGCGTGATGGAGAGCAAGCAGGCGACGGCCTTCGGCTTCCCGAACCCCTGGCTCGGCCTGGTCTGCTACGGCATCGTCATCTGCGTCGGCATGAGCCTGCTGGCCCGCGCCCGCTTCCCGCGCTGGTACTGGCTGACCTTCAACTTCGGCACGCTCTTCGGCGTCGCCTTCGTCACCTGGCTGCAGTTCCAGTCCCTGTACCGGATCAACGCGCTGTGCCTGTGGTGCTCGCTGGCCTGGGTCGCCACGATCACCATGTTCTGGTACGTGACCTCGTCCAACATCCGCAACGACTTCCTGCCCGCGCCGGGCTGGCTCAAGCGGTTCCTCGCCGAGTTCACCTGGGTCGTCCCGGTCACCCACTGCGGCGTCATCGCCATGCTGATCCTGACCCGCTGGGGCAGCCAGCTCTGGGCCTGAGCCCGGGCCCGGCCGGATTGTCAGTGCGGTGATTTAAGGTTTTGGACGTGGAACCCGACCTGTTCACCGCCGCAGCAGAAGAACGCCAGGAGAAGGACCCGGCAGCGAGTCCCCTGGCGGTGCGGATGCGCCCGCGCACCCTGGACGAGGTGGTGGGCCAGCAGCATCTGCTGGGCCCCGGCTCCCCGCTGCGCCGGCTGGTCGGCGAGGGCGCCGCGGGTCCCGCCGGCCCGTCCTCGGTGATCCTCTGGGGCCCGCCCGGCACCGGCAAGACCACCCTGGCCTACGTGGTCTCCAAGGCGACGAACAAGCGGTTCGTGGAGCTGTCCGCGATCACGGCGGGCGTCAAGGAGGTCCGCGCGGTCATCGACGGCGCCCGCCGCGCCACCGGCGGCTTCGGCAAGGAGACCGTCCTCTTCCTGGACGAGATCCACCGCTTCAGCAAGGCCCAGCAGGACTCCCTGCTCCCCGCCGTCGAGAACCGCTGGGTCACCCTGATCGCGGCCACGACGGAGAACCCGTACTTCTCGGTGATCTCCCCGCTGCTCTCCCGCTCCCTCCTGCTCACCCTCGAACCGCTCACCGGCGACGACATCCGGGGCCTGCTGAAGCGGGCGCTCACCGACGAGCGCGGCCTGAAGGACGCCGTCACCCTCCCCGAGGACACCGAGGAGCACCTGCTGCGCATCGCCGGCGGTGACGCCCGACGCGCCCTCACCGCCCTCGAGGCCGCCGCCGGAGCCGCCCTCGACAAGGGCGAGAGCGCAATCGGCCTGGAGACCCTGGAGCAGACCGTCGACCGGGCCGCGGTGAAGTACGACCGCGACGGCGACCAGCACTACGACGTGGCCAGCGCCCTGATCAAGTCCATCCGCGGCTCCGACGTGGACGCCGCCCTGCACTACCTGGCCCGCATGATCGAGGCCGGCGAGGACCCGCGCTTCATCGCCCGCCGCCTGATGATCTCCGCCAGCGAGGACATCGGGCTGGCCGACCCGGGCGCCCTGCCGATCGCGGTCGCCGCCGCGCAGGCCGTCGCCATGATCGGCTTCCCCGAGGCCGCCCTCACCCTCAGCCACGCCACGATCGCCCTGGCCCTCGCCCCCAAGTCCAACTCGGCCACGACCGCGATCGGGGCCGCGCGGGAGGACGTGCGCAAGGGCCTGGCCGGACCGGTCCCGCCCCATCTGCGCGACGGGCACTACCAGGGCGCGGCCGCACTCGGCCACGCGCAGGGGTACGTGTACCCGCACGACCTGCCCGAGGGCATCGCCGAGCAGCAGTACGCCCCGGACGCCCTGAAGGACCGCGAGTACTACACGCCGGGCCGGCACGGTGCCGAGGCCCGCTACGCCGACGCGGTCGAGTGGACCAGGAAGCACCTCGGTCGCAAGCGCTCCTGAGCACCCTGTAGACTGCCCCGAAGTGCTGAGTCCCGTGCTGTCAGAGCGGGACAGCCAGCCGGAGACCCGATCCCCCGGGATCGGCTCCAGGAGCGTCGCGCACCGTCGAACGGTGTCGCGGGCAGCCCACCACCACCCGGAGTTCCGGGAGCGGTCGGTGGGCCACTCGCGTGCTGCACGTATGTGCCCAGACCAGGGAAGCGGCTGCCCGGCAGGTCCCCAGTGGACCGGCGGGTTTTCCCGGCTGCGGATGCGACCTCCCACAACACTGACGAGCCGAACCCTACGAAAGAGATCAGAGACAGTGGCGAACCAGTCCCGCCCCAAGGTCAAGAAGTCGCGTGCCCTCGGCATCGCGCTGACCCCGAAGGCCGTCAAGTACTTCGAGGCCCGCCCCTACCCGCCGGGTGAGCACGGCCGCGGCCGCAAGCAGAACTCGGACTACAAGGTCCGTCTGCTGGAGAAGCAGCGCCTGCGCGCTCAGTACGACATCTCCGAGCGCCAGCTGGTCCGCGCCTACGAGCGTGCGTCCAAGGTTCAGGGCAAGACCGGTGAGGCCCTGATCGTGGAGCTCGAGCGCCGTCTCGACGCCCTGGTCCTGCGTTCGGGCATCGCCCGCACCATCTACCAGGCCCGTCAGATGGTCGTCCACGGCCACATCCAGGTCAACGGCCAGAAGGTCGACAAGCCGTCCTTCCGCGTCCGCCCGGACGACGTCGTGCAGGTCCGCGACCGCTCCAAGGAGAAGACGCTCTTCACGATCGCCCGCGAGGGTGGCTTCGCCCCCGAGGGTGAGACCCCGCGCTACCTGCAGGTGAACCTCAAGGCCCTGGCGTTCCGCCTGGACCGCGAGCCGAACCGCAAGGAGATCCCGGTGATCTGCGACGAGCAGCTCGTCGTCGAGTACTACGCCCGCTGATCCCAGCCCCGGCGCAGCCACTCAGCCCGCCGTCTCCCCGCCCTTCCGGGTGGGCGAGGCGGCGGGTTCGCGCTTTCCGGGCCGGGCGGGCCGCCCCGGCCCACGTGGCGCCGGCAGCGCCGAGAGCGTACGCACGTCGTTGCCGAGGGCCCGGGCCACCGCCGCCTCCCGGTCCAGCCGCGCCCCCTCCCGCGCGCACTCCTCGTACCGCCCGTCGCCCAGCGCCTCCCGCGCCGTCGCCTCGCACAGCTCGTGCGGCGCGTTGTAGTAGGCCGAGCCGAACAGCGGCAGCCCCACCGACGGCCACAGCCGGCCCGCCGCGCCCTGCAGCAGCGCCGCCTCGGCCGGGTCCCCCTGGGTGGCCGTCACCAGCGCCAGCAGCTCGATCGACAGCACCGTGCCGAGCAGGTCGCTGAAGGCGTGCGCGTTGTCGAGACAGTCCGCGAGCAGCTCCCGCGCGCCCGCCGGGTCCCCGTCCCGCCAGGCCGCGTACGCCAGCACGTACAGCGCGTACGACCGGGCCCAGCGCTCCCCGTGGTCCTCGCACACCTGGCGCACGTCCTCGCACAGCCGCACCGCGTCGGGCAGGTCCCCCTGGAAGGCCCTCGTCATCGCCAGCTCGACCTGCCCCATCAGCACATTGCTGTTGAGCTCGCCGATCTCCCGGTAACGGTCCAGCGCCGAACGCAGCAGCGTTTCCGCACGGGCCATGTCATCGGTGACCAGGGCCAGACAGCCGGCGCGGTGCTCCGCGTAGGCCACCGCCGTCGCGTCCGCGGCCCGCTCCGCCTGCTCCCGGCACTCCCGCAGCGCGACCAGCGCCGGCACGGTGTCGCCCTGCAGGATCGCCACGTAGCCGAGCACCCACAGCGCCTTCAGCCGCGACTGCTCGTACTCCGACTCCAGTTCCACGCTGCGCTCCAGCCAGCGCCGCCCCTCCGCCAGCCGCCCGCAGCCCACCCAGCAGAACCACAGCGAACCCGCCAGGTACTGGCCGAGATGCGCCTCGTCCGGCTCGGTCAGACAGAACTCCAGCGCGTCCCGCAGATTCGGCAGCTCGGCCTCCACACGCCGGGCCACCTCGCGCTGCCGGGGCGAGAACCAGTCCAGCTCGCACAGGGTGGCCAGCCCCAGGTACCAGTCCCGGTGCCGTCGGTGCAGGCGGTCCGCGTCCCCGGTCGCCTCCAGCCAGTCCGCGCCGTAGGCCCGGACGGTGTCCAGCATCCGGTAGCGGGGCCCCGTCGCGGACTCCTCGCGGGAGACGACCGACTGGGCGAGCAGCTCCGACAGCACGTCCAGCACGTCCTCCGCCGGCAGCCCCTCCCCGCTGCACACGTACTCGGCCGCCTCCAGGTCGAAGGTCTGCGCGAACACCGAAAGACGCGACCACAGCAGCCGCTCGGCGGGCGTGCACAGCTCGTGGCTCCAGCCGATCGCCGTACGCAGCGTCTGGTGCCGGGGCAGGGCGTCCCGGCCGCCGCCGGTCAGCAGCCGGAAGCGGTCGTCGAGCCGCTGCGCGAGCTGGGCGGGCGACAGGGCCCGCAGCCGCCCGGCCGCCAGCTCCACCGCCAGCGGAATCCCCTCCAGCCGGCCGCACAGCTCCCGCACCTCCGGGCCGTCGGACACCTCCAGGCCCTGCTCCCGTGCCCGGTCGGTGAACAGCTCCACCGCCTCGTCCTCGCCGAGCGGCGCCAGCGGGAACAGCCGCTCGCCCGCGAGCCCCAGCGGACGCCGGCCCACCGCCAGCACCCGCAACCGCGGCAGCTTGCGCAGCAGCTCCGCGGTCAGTTCGGCACACGCCTCCACCAGGTGCTCGAACCCGTCCAGCACCAGCAGCACCCGGCGGCCGGCGAGATGCTCCAGCAGCAACTCGCGGGGCCCGCGGGTGGTGTGGTCCGTCAGCCCGAGCGCCTCCATGACCGCGTACTCCACGAACTGCGGATCGCGCACCGGCGCCAGCTCCACCAGCCCGCGGGAGGCACCCGGTCCCGCGGCGACCCGCGCGGCCAGCCGGGACTTGCCGACCCCGCCGACTCCGGTCACGGTCACCAGCCGGGCCCGGCCGAGCGCCGCCGTCAGCCCGGCCAGTTCGGCCGAGCGCCCGACGAAGGTGGTGAGTTCCAGGGGCGGATCGCCGCCGGGGGAGGGGTCTGGGCGCTGAGGACCTCGCATGGGACACGGAGCGTACTGAAGCGTGTTCAATCCGTACAATCGCTTCCCGCAACTCCACCGCTGACGCCCGCTAATCCGGTACGGAGCCTCCGCCCCGGCGCGATAGGCTCGGTGCACGACTTTTTCGATGTTCTTCAGGCACGTTTCAGGGAGCGGGTGCGCACAGTGTCCGGTGGAGAGGTGGCCGGGATCCTGGTGGCCGTCTTCTGGGCGATCCTGGTCTCCTTCCTCGCCGTCGCCCTGGTGAGGCTGGCCCAGACGCTCAAGGCGACCACCAAACTCGTGGCGGACGTGACCGACCAGGCCGTCCCGTTGCTGGCCGACGCCTCGCAGGCGGTGCGCTCCGCGCAGACCCAGATCGACCGGGTCGACGCGATCGCCTCCGACGTCCAGGAGGTCACGTCGAACGCCTCGGCGCTGTCGACGACCGTCGCCTCCACCTTCGGCGGCCCGCTGGTCAAGGTCGCGGCCTTCGGCTACGGCGTCCGCCGGGCGCTCGGCGGCCGCAAGGAGGACGTGCCTGCCAAGTCGCCCCGGCGTACCGTGATCGTGGGCCGCACGGTCCCCGCCGCACGACGCAAGCGGAAGTAAGGACTGAGACCGAGCGATGTTCCGCCGTACGTTCTGGTTCAGCACCGGCGTCGCCGCCGGGGTGTGGGCCACCGCCAAGGTCAACCGCAAGCTCAGGCAACTGACCCCGGAGAGCCTCGCCGCGACCGCGGCCAACAAGGCCCTGGAGACCGGTCAGCGGCTGAAGGACCGCGCGGTGGGCTTCGCGCTCGACGTCCGCGACAACATGGCGCAGCGGGAGGCCGAGCTGGGGGAGGCCCTCGGCATCCACGAGGACCCGGAACTCCCCGCACCCCGGCGGTACGCCGTCATCGAGAACAACCGCAGCAACCCGAAGTACATCGAGAACACGACGTACTCGTACAACCGGAATGAGGACCACTGATGGAGTCGGCCGAGATTCGCCGCCGCTGGCTGAGCTTCTACGAGGAGCGCGGGCACACCGTCGTGCCTTCGGCGTCGCTCATCGCGGACGACCCGACTCTGCTCCTCGTCCCCGCCGGCATGGTGCCCTTCAAGCCCTACTTCCTGGGTGAGGTCAAGCCTCCGTTCCAGCGCGCCACCAGCGTGCAGAAGTGCGTGCGCACGCCCGACATCGAAGAGGTCGGCAAGACCACGCGCCACGGCACGTTCTTCCAGATGTGCGGCAACTTCTCCTTCGGCGACTACTTCAAGGAAGGCGCCATCAAGTACGCCTGGGAGCTGCTCACCACGCCCCAGGACAAGGGCGGTTACGGCCTGGATCCCGAGCGCCTGTGGATCACCGTCTACAAGGACGACGACGAGGCCGAGCGCATCTGGCACGAGGTCGTCGGCGTGCCGAAGGAGCGCATCCAGCGCCTCGGCATGAAGGACAACTACTGGTCCATGGGCGTCCCCGGCCCCTGTGGCCCCTGCTCCGAGATCAACTACGACCGCGGCCCCGAGTTCGGCGTCGAGGGCGGCCCCGCCGTCAACGACGAGCGGTACGTGGAGATCTGGAACCTCGTCTTCATGCAGTACGAGCGGGGCGAGGGCATCGGCAAGGACAACTTCGAGATCCTCGGCGAGCTGCCGAGCAAGAACATCGACACGGGCCTCGGCCTGGAGCGCCTCGCCATGATTCTGCAGGGCGTGCAGAACATGTTCGAGGTCGACACCTCCATGGCCGTCATCAAGAAGGCCACCGAGCTGACCGGCGTGGCCTACGGCGACGCCCACGACTCGGACGTCTCCCTGCGCGTGGTCACCGACCACATGCGCACCTCCGTCATGCTCATCGGCGACGGCGTCACCCCCGGCAACGAGGGCCGCGGCTACGTCCTGCGCCGCATCATGCGCCGCGCCATCCGCAACATGCGCCTGCTCGGCGCCACCGGTCCGGTCGTCAAGGACCTGATCGACACCGTCATCGGCATGATGGGCCAGCAGTACCCCGAGCTGATCACCGACCGCGAGCGCATCGAGAAGGTCGCCCTGGCCGAGGAGAACGCCTTCCTCAAGACGCTGAAGGCCGGCACCAACATCCTCGACACCGCCGTCACCGAGACCAAGCAGTCCGGCGGCACGGTCCTCTCCGGCGACAAGGCGTTCCTGCTCCACGACACCTGGGGCTTCCCGATCGACCTCACCCTCGAGATGGCCGCCGAGCAGGGCCTGGCCGTGGACGAGGACGGCTTCCGCCGCCTGATGCGGGAGCAGCGGGAGCGCGCCAAGGCCGACGCCCAGGCCAAGAAGACCGGCCACGCCGACATGGGCGCCTACCGGGAGATCGCCGACAGCGCCGGCGAGACCGACTTCATCGGCTACAGCGACACCGAGGGCGAGTCGACCATCGTCGGCATCCTCGTCGACGGCGCCTCCTCCCCGGCCGCCACCGAGGGCGACGAGGTCGAGATCGTCCTTGACCGCACCCCGTTCTACGCCGAGGGCGGCGGCCAGATCGGCGACACCGGCCGGATCAAGGTCGACTCCGGTGCCGTCATCGAGATCCGCGACTGCCAGAAGCCGGTCCCGGGCGTGTACGTCCACAAGGGCGTCGTCCAGGTCGGCGAGGTGACCGTCGGTGCCAAGGCGCACGCCTCGATCGACGCCCGCCGCCGCCACGCCATCGCCCGCGCCCACTCGGCCACGCACCTGACCCACCAGGCGCTGCGCGACGCCCTCGGCCCGACGGCCGCCCAGGCCGGTTCCGAGAACCAGCCCGGCCGCTTCCGCTTCGACTTCGGCTCCCCGTCCGCCGTCCCGACGGCCGTGATGACCGATGTCGAGCAGAAGATCAACGAGGTGCTCGCCCGCGACCTCGACGTGCACGCCGAGGTCATGGGCATCGACGAGGCCAAGAAGCAGGGCGCCATCGCCGAGTTCGGCGAGAAGTACGGCGAGCGCGTCCGCGTCGTGACCATCGGCGACTTCTCCAAGGAGCTGTGCGGCGGCACGCACGTGCACAACACCGCCCAGCTGGGTCTGGTGAAGCTGCTCGGCGAGTCCTCCATCGGCTCGGGCGTCCGCCGTATCGAGGCCCTCGTCGGGATGGACGCCTACAACTTCCTCGCCCGCGAGCACACGGTCGTCAACCAGCTGACCGAGCTGCTCAAGGGCCGTTCCGAGGAGCTGCCGGAGAAGGTCTCCGCCATGCTCGGCAAGCTGAAGGACGCCGAGAAGGAGATCGAGAAGTTCCGCGCCGAGAAGGTGCTGCAGGCCGCCGCCGGTCTCGCCGAGTCCGCCAAGGACGTCCGCGGTGTCGCCCTGGTCACCGGCCAGGTCCCGGACGGCACCACCCCGGACGACCTGCGCAAGCTGGTCCTCGACGTGCGTGGCCGCATCCAGGGCGGCCGGGCCGTCGTGGTCGCGCTGTTCACGGTCAGCAACGGCAAGCCGCTCACGGTCATCGCCACCAACGAGGCCGCCCGCGAGCGTGGCCTGAAGGCCGGTGACCTGGTCCGTACCGCCGCCAAGACCCTCGGCGGCGGCGGTGGCGGCAAGCCGGACGTCGCCCAGGGCGGCGGCCAGAACCCGGCCGCCGTCGGCGAGGCCGTCGACGCGGTCGAGCGTCTCGTCGCCGACACGGCCAAGTGACCGCGAAGCCGACGGCTAGGTAAGGAAACGGTCGGAGATGCGCAGAGGACGTCGGCTCGCGATCGACGTCGGGGACGCCCGGATCGGGGTCGCCTCGTGCGACCCCGACGGGATCCTCGCCACCCCGGTGGAGACGGTCCCGGGCCGGGACCTCCCCGCCGCCCACCGCCGCTTGCGGCAACTGGTGGAGGAGTACGAACCGATCGAGGTCGTCGTCGGTCTCCCTCGCTCCCTCAAGGGGGGCGAGGGCCCGGCCGCGGTCAAGGTCCGCGCCTTCGCCCAGGAGTTGGCAGGGGGCATCAGGCCGGTGCCGGTCCGTCTCGTCGACGAGCGGATGACGACCGTGACGGCCAGTCAGGGACTGCGCGCCTCGGGCGTGAAGTCCAAGAAGGGCCGGGCGGTCATCGACCAGGCCGCGGCCGTCATCATCCTGCAGCAGGCCCTGGAATCCGAACGGGTGTCAGGCAATGCACCCGGCGAGGGCGTCGAAGTGGTCATCTGATCGCGATACGGTAACGTTCCGCGCGATGCGCCGGTGTTCGAACAGCCGGGGCACAGCAAGAGGCGGAACGGAAGCCGGCCCACCGGCCGCGTGACCGTCGGCCTCGCGGCTCTAGGGGATCGATGACTGAGTATGGCCGGGGCCCAGGCTCCGAACCGTGGCATCCGCAGGACCCGTTGTACGGGGACGGCGGATGGGAAGGGCAGCAGGCACACGTCGGCCATCAGCCTGCCTACGGCGGCCAGCAGCAGCACTACCCGCAGCAGCCGCAGCAGCCGCAGTACGGCGAATGGAGCCAGGAGCAGCAGCCCGGGTACGGCGGGCAGCCCCACCAGTACTACGACGAGCACGGCCATCCCCGGTACGACCAGACGTACGCCGGTCAGACCCAGCAGCAGTACCCCCAGCAGGGAGGCTGGGACGCGACCGGCACCCACGGCCACGTGCCGTACGCCGCCGACCCCGGCGACCCGTACGGCCAGCAGCCCGCCGCCTACGGCGGGGAGCAGCCCGACTTCTACGGCACCGAGGACGCCTACCCGCCCCCGGTGCCGCCCGGCCGCAGGCGCCCCGAGGCGGAGCCGGCGCCCGAGCCGGAGGCCGCGCCCGACGAGGAGGAGCACGCCTTCTTCGCCGGCGGCGGCGATGCCGACGACGAGGAACACGAGCGGCAGAACCGGCGCGACCGGCGCGGCGGCGGCAAGAAGCCCGTCAAGAAGGGCAAGAAGAAACGCACCGGCTGCGCCTGCATGGTCGTCGTCCTGGTGTTCGGCGGCGGCCTCGGCGGGGTCGGATACTTCGGCTGGAAGTTCTACCAAAATCGTTTCGCCCCGGCTCCGGACTACGCGGGCGACGGCACCAGCGCGGCGGTGACCGTCGAGATCCCCAAGGGTGCGGGCGGCTACGACATCGGCCGGAAGCTGAAGGAAGCCGGTGTCGTCAAGTCCGTCGACGCCTTCGTGCACGCGCAGGCGCAGAACCCGGAGGGCGACCGCATCCAGGCCGGCGCCTATCTCCTGCACAAGGAGATGTCCGCCGCCAGCGCCGTGAAGCTGATGCTGGACCCGCGCAGTCAGAGCAACGTGCTCGTCAAACCGGGCGAGCGCAATTCCGAGGTCTACCGGGCCATCGACAAACAGCTCGACGTCGCCGCCGGCACCACCCAGAAGGTCGCCACGACGTCCTACAAGACCCTCGGCCTGCCGGGCTGGGCGCAGAGCACCGGCCAGGTCAAGGACCCGCTGGAGGGCTTCCTCTTCCCGGGCACCTACCCTGCCGCCAAGAGCATGAAGCCGGACGCGATCCTGAAGCAGATGGTCGCCCAGGCCAAGCAGCGGTACGCCGCCTACGGACTCACCGACAAGGCGAAGGCGCTGGGCCTGAACAACGCGTTCCAGCTCGTCACGGTCGCGAGCCTGGTCCAGGCCGAGGGCAAGACGCACGAGGACTTCCGCAAGATGTCGGAGGTGGTCTACAACCGCCTCAAGCCCACCAACACCGAGACGAACCAGCTGCTGCAGTTCGACTCGACGTACAACTACCTCAAGGGCACGAGCAACATCCACATCTCCGAGAAGGAGATCAACAGCAACACCAGCCCGTACAACACGTACACCCACAAGGGACTGCCGCCCGGCCCGATCGGCAACCCCAGCGAGGACGCCATCAAGGCGGCACTGAATCCGACCCACGACGGCTGGATCTATTTCGTGGCGACCGACGGTACGACCAATACCGAATTCGCCAAGACGTACGAAGAATTCAAGCAGCTCAAGGACAAGTTCAATGCCACCTCGGGCAACTGACGCCCGCCGTGCCGCCGTGCTCGGTAAGCCCATCGCCCACTCCCTCTCCCCGGTGCTGCACCGGGCCGCATACGACGAGCTCGGGCTCGGCGACTGGTCGTACGACCGCTTCGAGACCGACGAGGCCGGGCTGCCCGGCTTCTTCGAGCGGCTCGGGCCGGAGTGGGCGGGGCTGTCGCTGACCATGCCGCTCAAGCGGGCGGTCATCCCGCTGCTGGACGAGATCAGTGAGACGGCCGCCTCCGTCGACGCGGTCAACACGGTCGTCCTCACGGAGGACGGCCGCCGGATCGGCGACAACACCGACATCCCGGGCATGGTGGCCGCCCTGCGCGAGCACGGCATCGAACAGGTCGACTCCGCCGCCGTCCTCGGCGCCGGCGCCACGGCGTCCTCCGCGCTCGCCGCGCTGGCCCGGATCTGCACCGGCGAGGTCGTCGCCTACGTGCGCAGCGAGGCCCGGGCCGCCGAGATGCGGCACTGGGGCGAACGGCTCGACGTCGAGGTCCGTACGGCCGACTGGGCGCAGGCCGCCGAGGCCCTGCGCGCCCCGCTGGTGATCGCCACGACGCCCGCGGGCACCACCGACGCCCTCGCCGCCGCCGTACCCGAACGCCCGGCCACCCTCTTCGACGTGCTCTACGACCCCTGGCCCACCGGGCTGGCGGCCCGCTGGTCCATGTTCGGCGGCGCCGTCGTCAGCGGCCTGGACCTGCTCGTCCACCAGGCCGTCCTCCAGGTCGAGCAGATGACCGGCCGCTCCCCGGCACCGCTGGAGGCCATGCGACACGCCGGTGAGAAGGCGCTCGCCGCCCGCTGAGCCGCCGTCCCTGCGCCCCGCCTGCGCCCCGCCCGCGCCCCGGCTCCGTCCCGCTTGCTGGACCGGCGGCCGGACACGTCACCGGACGTGGGAGGATCGGAGGTGGCGTACCGGGGTCGCGCACCCGGCCGCGCCGTCGCCGTACGCGAGCACGCGCGTACGCAGGGCAGTACCGGGCGCGAGCACTGAGGAGCACCGTTGAGCAGGCTGCGTTGGCTGACCGCGGGGGAGTCCCACGGTCCCGCACTTGTCGCGACGCTGGAGGGGCTTCCCGCCGGCGTGCCGATCACCACGGAGATGGTGGCGGATCACCTCGCGCGGCGGCGGCTCGGCTATGGCCGCGGTGCGCGCATGAAGTTCGAGCGGGACGAGGTCACCTTCCTGGGTGGCGTCCGGCACGGCCTGACGCTGGGCTCCCCGGTGGCGATCATGGTGGGCAACACCGAGTGGCCCAAGTGGGAGCAGGTCATGGCCGCCGACCCGGTCGACCGTGAGATCCTCGACGGCCTCGCCCGGAACGCGCCCCTGACCCGCCCGCGCCCCGGCCACGCCGACCTCGCCGGCATGCAGAAGTACGGCTTCGACGAGGCCCGCCCGATCCTGGAGCGCGCCTCCGCCCGCGAGACCGCCGCCCGGGTGGCGCTCGGCGCGGTCGCCCGCTCCTACCTGAAGGAGACGGCCGGCATCGAGATCGTCTCGCACGTCGTCGAGCTGTGCTCCGTGAAGGCTCCGCAGGGCGTGTACCCCACCCCGGCCGACGTCGAGAAGCTGGACGCCGACCCGCTGCGCTGCCTGGACGCGGACGCCTCGAAGGCGATGGTCGCGGAGGTCGACCAGGCCCACAAGGACGGCGACACCCTCGGTGGCGTGGTCGAGGTCCTGGCCTACGGCGTCCCGGTCGGCCTGGGTTCGCACGTGCACTGGGACCGCAAGCTGGACGCCCGTCTGGCGGGGGCCCTGATGGGCATCCAGGCGATCAAGGGCGTCGAGATCGGCGACGGCTTCGAGCTGGCGCGGGTGCCGGGCTCCAAGGCGCACGACGAGATCGTGGGCACGCCCGAGGGCATCCGGCGCGTCTCCGGCCGGGCCGGCGGCACCGAGGGCGGCCTGAGCACCGGCGAGCTGCTGCGCGTGCGGGCCGCGATGAAGCCGATCGCGACCGTGCCCCGCGCCCTGCGGACCGTGGACGTCGCCACCGGTGAGGAGGCCCAGGCGCACCACCAGCGCTCGGACGTCTCCGCGGTGCCGGCCGCCGGCATCGTCGCCGAGGCCATGGTGGCGCTCGTCCTCGCCGACGCGGTGGCCGAGAAGTTCGGCGGCGACTCCGTGGCGGAGACCCGCCGTAACGTGCGGTCCTTCCTCGACAACCTGCAGATCCGGTGAGCGCCGTGCCTGCGGTCGTCCTGGTCGGCCCGATGGGGGTGGGCAAGTCCACCGTCGGGCAGCTGCTCGCCGAGCGGCTCGGGGTCGGTTACCGGGACACCGACGACGACATCGTCGCCGCCGAGGGCCGCACCATCGCCGAGATCTTCGTGGACGAGGGCGAGCCGGTCTTCCGGGCGATCGAGAAGCGGGCGGTGCACGCGGCGCTGGCCGCGCACGAGGGCGTCCTCGCGCTCGGCGGCGGCGCGATCCTCGACGCGGACACGCGCGCGCTGCTGGCCGGGCAGCGGGTGGTCTACCTCTCCATGGACGTGGAGGAGGCGGTCAGGCGGACCGGCCTGAACGCGGCCCGGCCGCTGCTCGCGGTCAACCCGCGCAAGCAGTGGCGGGAGCTGATGGAGGCACGCCGTCACCTCTACGAGGAGGTGGCCACCGCCGTCGTGGCCACCGACGGCCGCACCCCCGAAGAGGTCACCCGAGCAGCCCTGGACGCTTTGGAGTTGAAGGAAGCATGAGCGAGGCAGTCACCCGGATCCAGGTCGCAGGCACCGCGGGCACCGACCCGTACGAGGTGCTGGTCGGCCGGCAACTCCTGGGCGAGCTGGCCGGGTTGATCGGGCAGAAGGCCCAGCGGGTCGCGGTGATCCACCCCGAGGCGCTGGCCGAGACCGGGGACGCGCTCCGCGCCGACCTGGCCGAGCAGGGCTACGAGGCCGTCGCGATCCAGGTGCCGAACGCCGAGGAGGCCAAGACCGTCGAGGTCGCCGCCTACTGCTGGAAGGCGCTCGGTCAGTCCGGCTTCACCCGCACCGACGTCATCGTGGGCGTCGGCGGCGGTGCGACGACCGACCTCGCCGGCTTCGTCGCCGCGACCTGGCTGCGCGGGGTCCGCTGGATCGCCGTCCCGACCACCGTGCTCGCCATGGTGGACGCGGCGGTCGGCGGCAAGACCGGCATCAACACCGCCGAGGGCAAGAACCTCGTCGGCGCCTTCCACCCGCCGGCCGGCGTCCTGTGCGACCTGGCCGCGCTGGACTCCCTCGCGGTGAACGACTACGTCTCCGGGCTCGCCGAGGTGATCAAGGCCGGCTTCATCGCCGACCCGGTGATCCTCGAACTGATCGAGTCCGACCCGGAGGCCGCCCGGACGCCCGCGGGTCCGCACACCGCCGAGCTGATCGAGCGCTCCATCCGGGTGAAGGCCGAGGTCGTGTCGAGCGACCTGAAGGAGTCGGGTCTCAGGGAGATCCTCAACTACGGCCACACCCTCGGCCACGCCATCGAGAAGAACGAGCGCTACAAGTGGCGGCACGGCGCCGCGGTCGCCGTCGGCATGCACTTCGCCGCCGAACTCGGCCGCCTCGCCGGGCGGTTGGACGACGCGACGGCGGACAGGCACCGCACGATCCTCGAGTCCGTCGGCCTCCCGCTGCACTACCGCTACGACCAGTGGCCCAAGCTGCTGGAGACGATGAAGGTCGACAAGAAGTCCCGCGGGGACCTGCTGCGCTTCATCGTCCTGGACGGCCTCGCCAAGCCGACCGTCCTGGAGGGCCCGGACCCGGCGGTGCTGCTCGCCGCCTACGGAGAAGTGGGCCAGTAGGTCCGGTACATCCGTTTCGTCGCGTCCGATTCCCTTTGCGTACCGGGCACTTCGGACCGCCCCCGGCCGTTCACCAAAGGACGGCCGGGGACGGTACCGTTCGGTAGCGAGCGGGGCTCGCCCCCGCTGCCAGCACGAACAGCCTTCGACTCGGGCGCCCCGGAGGCGAACGAGCCGAAGACGACGAGACGGAGTGGCAACGGATGCAGCACGCAGTGGGGTCTCCGCTGCCGCCGCCCCATCAGCCGGGGCAGGGGCCGCACGCCGGCTGGGCGTCGGCCGCCCATCACCCGGGTCCGCACCCGGGAGCCGCCCAGGGTCCCGCCCCCGTGCCACCGCCGCCACCGGCGCCGGGTTTCCCGGCCCCGTCCGGCCCCGTGCCGCCGGCCCCCGCGCACCACGTGCCCGGTCCGCCGGCCCCTGACGCCACCGGTCATGTGCCCCTGCCTCCGGGCGGCCCGGTCGGGGTGCCCGCGGCGGCCCCGGCGGCGTTGCCCGATCCGACGACCACCACGCTGGCCGTGCTGCTGATCGGTCCGGCGGGTGCGGGCAAGACCAGCGTCGCCAAGTACTGGGCGGACCACCGCCGGGTGCCCACCGCCCACATCAGCCTCGACGACGTCCGCGAATGGGTCCGCTCGGGCTTCGCCGACCCCCAGTCCGGCTGGAACGACAACTCGGAGGCGCAGTACCGCCTGGCCCGCCGCACCTGCGGTTTCGCCGCCCGCAACTTCCTGGCGAACGGGATCAGCTGCATCCTGGACGACGCCGTCTTCCCGGACCGCCCGGTCGTCGGCCTCGGTGGCTGGAAGCGGCACGTCGGCCCGGGCCTGCTCCCGGTCGTTCTCCTCCCGGGCCTGGACATCGTCCTGGAGCGCAACGCCGAGCGCAGCGGCAACCGCCGCCTCACCGACGAGGAGGTGGCCCGCATCCACGGCCGCATGGCGGGCTGGTACGGCTCGGGCCTCCCGATCATCGACAACTCCCAGCTGGACGTCCCGGCCACGGCCCGCGTCCTGGACGAGGTACTGGCCCGAGCGATAGCGAGTCCGCCGAGCTGGTGAGCCAGGGGTGGCCGCTCCCACCCCACTCGGCCCTCGCCGAACGGCACAAACCGCACAAAACTCCTACGCTCATCTCATGTCAGAGGTGTACGCGAACCGCCGATCCCGGCTGAGGGACCACTTCACCGCGGCCGGCACCGCGGCAGCCCTCGTCACCCGCCCCGCCAACGTGCGCTACCTCGCGGCAGCGGCCCCCCAGGGCTCCGTGCTGCTGCTGGGCAGGCGCGAGGACCTCCTCGTCTGCACGGGTCCGCCCGAGGACCGGCCCTACGAGGGCCGCCCGGACGAGAGCCTGCGGCTGCACGTCCTGCCCGCGCCCGGCGGTGACGCCGCGGTCGCGGCAGCCGACCTCGCCACCGCCCAGGACGCCGACAGCCTCGCCGTCGAGGAACACCACCTCACGGTCAGCCGGCACCGGGGCCTCGCCTCGGTCGCCCCCGCACTCCGCCTCACCGACCTCGGCGGTGCGGTGGAACAGCTCAGGGTCGTCAAGGACGAGGAGGAGATCTCCTGCCTCCGCATCGGCGCCGAGATCGCCGACCAGGCCCTCGGCGAGCTGCTGGAGTCCATCCTGGTCGGCCGCACCGAGCGGCATCTCGCGCTGGAGCTGGAGCGCCGTCTGGTCGACCACGGGGCCGACGGCCCGGCCTTCCCCACTTCGGTTGCCACCGGCCCGCACTCGGGCCGCCGCGGTCACCGCCCCACCGACCGGCGGGTGGAGGAGGGCGACTTCCTCTCCGTCTGCCTGGGCGCCACCTACCGTGGCTACCGCTGCGAGATCGGCCGTACCTTCGTCATCGGCACCTCGCCCGCCGACTGGCAGATCCAGCTCTACGACCTGGTCTTCGCCGCCCAGCGCGCCGGACGCGAGGCCCTCGCGCCGGGTGCGGCCTACCGTGACGTGGACCGGGCGGCGCGTCAGGTGCTGGACTCCGCCGGCTATGCGGAAGCACTGCCACCGCTCACCGGACACGGCGTCGGACTCGAAATCGACGAGGACCCGCAGCTGGCCCCCGCAGCCATGGGTAAACTGGACGCTTGCGTGCCGGTCACCGTCGAACCGGGGGTCCACCTCCCGGGCCGGGGCGGTGTCCGGATCGATGACACGCTCGTCGTGCGCCCCGAGGCGGACGGCGGACCCGAGCTACTCACCATCACGACCAAGGAGCTGCTCGCGCTCTAGCCTCGCGCTGTGCGCGTGATCCGGGGTCGTACGTCAGTCCAGGAGATTCCGCAACCGTGGCTTCCACGAACGACCTCAAGAACGGCCTGGTGCTCAAGCTCGAAGGCGGCCAGCTCTGGTCCGTCGTCGAGTTCCAGCACGTCAAGCCCGGCAAGGGCCCGGCCTTCGTGCGCACCAAGCTCAAGAACGTGCTGTCCGGCAAGGTGGTCGACAAGACCTTCAACGCCGGCGTCAAGGTCGAGACCGCCACTGTCGACAAGCGCGACATGCAGTTCTCGTACATGGACGGCGACTACTTCGTCTTCATGGACATGGAGACCTACGACCAGCTGATGGTCGACCGCAAGGCCGTCGGCGACGCCGCCAACTTCCTGATCGAGGGCTTCACCGCCACCGTCGCCCAGCACGAGGGCGAGGTGCTCTTCATCGAGCTGCCGGCCGCCGTCGAGCTGGTCGTGCAGGAGACCGAGCCCGGCGTCCAGGGCGACCGCTCCACCGGTGGCACCAAGCCCGCCACCCTGGAGACCGGCCACCAGATCCAGGTCCCGCTCTTCATCACCACCGGCGAGAAGATCAAGGTCGACACCCGCACCAGCGACTACCTCGGCCGGGTGAACAGCTAACCGTGGCTGCCCGCAACACGGCCCGCAAGCGCGCCTTCCAGATCCTCTTCGAGGGAGATCAGCGTGGCGCCGACGTCCTGACGGTCCTCGCCGACTGGATCCGGCTCTCCCGGTCCGACACCCGGCAGCCGCCGGTCAGCGAGTACACGATGCAGCTGGTCGAGGGCTACGCGGCACACGCGAAGCGCATCGACGAGCTGATCGCCCAGTACGCGGTCGGCTGGACGCTGGACCGGATGCCGGTCGTCGACCGCAACATCCTGCGGCTGGGCGCGTACGAGCTGATCTGGGTCGACGAGACCCCGGACGCCGTCGTCCTGGACGAGATGGTGCAGCTGGCGAAGGAGTTCTCCACGGACGAGTCGCCCTCGTTCGTGAACGGCCTGCTGGGCAGGCTGAAGGAGCTCAAGTCGTCCCTGCGCCGGGACGAGGCCTAGAGCCCCGTACGGCAACGCCGGAGGGCCCGCAGCATGCTCGTGCTGCGGGCCCTCCGGCGTTCTTCGGATGAGCGGGAAAACGCCGCCGGGGCGGCCGGAACCGCAAAGTTCCGGCCACCCCGGCGGCACGTTTCTGCGCTGGTGTCCTGCGGCTCAGGCCTCTTCGTGCGTGGCCACCGCGCGGCGCGCGTCCGCGTCCAGGACGCCCCAGCTGATCAGCTGCTCGGTGAGGACCGAGGGGGACTGGTCGTAGATGACGGCGAGTGTGCGCAGGTCGTCCTGGCGGATGGAGAGCACCTTGCCGTTGTAGTCACCGCGCTGGGACTGGATCGTGGCCGCGTAGCGCTGCAGCGGGCCGGCCTTCTCGGCCGGCACGGTGGCCAGCCGCTCCAGGTCCAGGACCAGCTTCGGCGGCGGCTCGGCGGCGCCACCCGGCGTGGTGCCCGGCAGGAGCTCCTGCACCGGGACGCCATAGAAATCGGCCAGCTCGGCGAGGCGCTGCACGGTCACCGCACGGTCGCCACGCTCGTAGGAACCGACCACCACGGCCTTCCAGCGCCCCTGGGACTTCTCCTCGACACCGTGAAGGGAAAGGCCCTGCTGGGTGCGGATGGCCCGGAGCTTGGCCCCGAGCTGTTTGGCGTATTCGCTGGACATATAGCTCCCCGGACACTGTGTCGACGCGGCCGGCTGTTTTCCCGCCGCGCGGCTGGTAACTCACTGTGAGGTTACGCAGCGTGACTCTCATGCGTCAAGCCGAATGGTCCACCCCGACTCTTCCGTGGTAGTGGTGGCCCGTTACGCCGGGCGGGTGATCGGGGGGCTCCCGGAGACCTGCTACGGTGGATGGCGCAAATCCGACGTCCTTTAAGATCCGTCCCGTGAGGCGGAGAAGGGGGTCCGTTTCGTATGGACAAGCACGACTCGTCTGCGTCCGCGCAGGCAACCGATGCCCGGCCCGTTCTCGAAGGCCCTGACATCGCGCGGGTACTGACCCGCATCGCCCACGAGATCGTCGAGCGCGCCAAGGGCGCCGACGACGTGGTGCTCCTCGGCATCCCCACCCGGGGTGTCTTCCTCGCCCAGCGGCTCGCCGCCAAGCTGGAGCAGATCACCGACCGCAAGGTGCCCGTCGGTTCGCTCGACATCACCATGTACCGCGACGACCTGCGCATGCACCCGCCGCGTGCGCTGGCCCGCACCGAGATCCCCGGTGACGGCATCGACGGCAAGCTGGTCGTCCTCGTCGACGACGTGCTCTTCTCCGGCCGCACCATCCGCGCCGCCCTCGACGCCCTGAACGACATCGGGCGCCCGCGCGCGGTGCAGCTCGCGGTCCTGGTCGACCGCGGCCACCGGGAACTGCCGATCCGCGCCGACTACGTCGGCAAGAACCTCCCCACGTCGCTGCGGGAGACGGTCAAGGTCCAGCTCGCCGAGGAGGACGGTCGCGACACCGTGCTGCTCGGTGTGAAGACCGGCCAGTAGCAACTCGGGCGCAGGGCCGCTTCGGCGTGCCCGCACACGCGCCGGTTTGCCCCCAATCTCCTGAATGAACTGCCTTACGGAGCCTGACAGATGCAGCGTCATCTCATCTCGGCCGCCGACCTCACCCGCGACGACGCCGTCCTGATCCTCGACACCGCCGAGGAGATGGCCCGGGTCGCCGACCGGCCGATCAAGAAGTTGCCGACCCTGCGCGGCCGCACGATCGTCAACCTCTTCTTCGAGGACTCCACGCGCACGCGTATCTCCTTCGAGGCCGCCGAGAAGCGCCTGTCCGCCGACGTCATCAACTTCACCGCCAAGGGATCGAGCGTCTCCAAGGGCGAGTCCCTCAAGGACACCGCGCAGACCCTGGAGGCCATGGGCGTCGACGCCGTGGTCATCCGGCACGGCGCCTCCGGAGCCCCGTACCGCCTCGCGAACTCCGGCTGGATCGACGCCGCCGTCATCAACGCGGGCGACGGCACCCACCAGCACCCCACCCAGGCCCTGCTGGACGCCTTCACCATGCGCCGCCGGCTGATCGGCCGCGACACCGGCCTCGGCCAGGACCTGTCCGGCAGGCGGATCACCGTCGTCGGCGACATCCTGCACAGCCGGGTCGCCCGCTCCAACGTCGACCTGCTGCACACCCTCGGCGCCGAGGTCACCCTGGTCGCCCCGCCCACCCTGCTCCCGGTCGGCATCGAGTCCTGGCCGTGCGCGGTGTCGTACGACCTCGACAGCACGCTGCCCAAGTGCGACGCGGTGATGATGCTGCGCGTCCAGCGCGAGCGGATGAACGCCGCCTTCTTCCCGACCGAGCGCGAGTACTCCCGCCGCTACGGCCTCGACGGCGACCGCATGGCCAAGCTGCCCGAGCACGCCATCGTGATGCACCCCGGCCCGATGGTCCGCGGCATGGAGATCACCGCCGAGGTCGCCGACTCCGACCGCTGCACCGCGATCGAGCAGGTCGCCAACGGCGTCTCCATCCGGATGGCCGTCCTGTACCTGCTGCTCGGCGGCAACGAGCCCGCCGTCACCCACTCTCGTACCGAGGAGAAGTAAGACCATGAGCAAGATCCTGATCCGCGGTGCGAGGGTGCTCGGCGGCGAGCCGCAGGACGTGCTGATCGACGGCGAGACCATCGCCGAGGTGGGTACCGGTCTGAGTGCCGAGGGCGCCGAGGTCGTCGAGGCCGGCGGCAAGGTGCTGCTCCCGGGCCTGGTCGACCTGCACACCCACCTGCGCGAGCCGGGCCGCGAGGACTCCGAGACGGTGCTGACCGGCACGCGCGCGGCGGCGAGCGGCGGCTACACCGCCGTGTTCGCCATGGCCAACACCTTCCCGGTCGCCGACACCGCCGGCGTCGTCGAGCAGGTCTGGCGGCTCGGCAGGGAGCACGGCTACTGCGACGTCCAGCCCATCGGTGCCGTCACCGTCGGGCTGGAGGGCAAGAAGCTCGCCGAGCTGGGCGCCATGCACGAGTCCGCCGCCGGCGTCACCGTCTTCTCCGACGACGGCAAGTGCGTCGACGACGCGGTGATCATGCGCCGCGCCCTGGAGTACGTGAAGGCCTTCGGCGGTGTCGTCGCCCAGCACGCGCAGGAGCCGCGCCTGACCGAGGGCGCCCAGATGAACGAGGGCGTCGTCTCCGCCGAGCTGGGCCTGGGCGGCTGGCCGGCCGTCGCCGAGGAGTCGGTCATCGCGCGGGACGTGCTGCTCGCCGAGCACGTCGGCTCCCGCGTCCACATCTGCCACCTGTCGACCGCCGGCTCCGTGGAGATCGTCCGCTGGGCCAAGTCCCGCGGCATCCAGGTGACCGCCGAGGTCACCCCGCACCACCTCCTCCTCACGGATGAGCTGGTGCGCACCTACAACCCCGTCTACAAGGTCAACCCGCCGCTGCGCACCGAGCGCGACGTGCTCGCCCTGCGCGAGGCCCTGGCCGACGGCACGATCGACATCGTCGCCACCGACCACGCCCCGCACCCGCACGAGGACAAGGACTGCGAGTGGGCCGCCGCCGCCATGGGCATGGTGGGCCTGGAGACCGCGTTGTCGGTGGTCCAGGAGACCATGGTCGACACGGGCCTGCTGGACTGGGCCGGCGTCGCCGACCGCATGTCCGCCAAGCCCGCGCAGATCGGACAGGCCACCGGGCACGGCCGTCCCGTCTCGGCTGGTGAGCCCGCCAACCTCACCCTCGTCGACACGGCATACCGTGGCCAGGTGGACCCCGCGGGCTTCGCCTCGCGCAGCCGCAACACCCCCTACCAGGGGCGCGAGCTGCCGGGCCGTGTGACGCACACGTGGCTGCGGGGCAAGGCCACGCTCGTCGACGGGAAGCTCACGTGACACCTGTAATCCTGCTGGCGGAGGCCAAGAAGTCGGCCGACGTCACCGACTGGCCGGCCCGCATCGGCTGGCTGGTCGGACTCCTGCTCTTCATCGCGCTCGTCTACTGGCTGATGCGCGAGGGCTGGAAGTGGCGCGGCACGCTGCAGAGCGACCTGCCCGCGCTGCCCAGCGCGCCGGACGAGACCGGTCCGGTGAAACTGAGCATGGAAGGCCGCTACCACGGCTCCACCACCGCCGGACAGTGGCTGGACCGCATCGTGGCCCATGGCCTGGGCACCCGCAGCCGGGCCGAGCTGACCCTGACGGAGCAGGGCCTGGAGGTCGAGCGCCCCGGAGCGAGCGACTTCTTCGTCCCCACCTCCGCGCTGCGCGGGGCCCGGCTCGACAAGGGCATCGCCGGCAAGGTCCTCACCGAGGGCGGCCTGCTGGTGGTGACCTGGGCGCTCGGCGAGAAGCTGATCGACTCCGGCTTCCGCTCCGACCACGGGGCCGAGCACGCCGAGTGGGTCGACACCCTGAACCACATGATCAACGACACGGAAGGCGCACGATGACGACCTCCACAAGGGGAGCTGCCAGGGTTCCCGCCGTACTCGTCCTGGAGGACGGCCGCATCTTCCGCGGTCGCGCCTACGGGGCCGTGGGGGAGACCTTCGGCGAGGCCGTGTTCTCCACCGGTATGACCGGCTACCAGGAAACCCTCACCGACCCGTCGTACGACCGCCAGATCGTCGTCGCGACCGCCCCGCAGATCGGCAACACGGGCTGGAACGACGAGGACGACGAGTCGGGGCGCATCTGGGTCTCCGGGTACGTCGTGCGCGACCCCGCGCGCGTGCCGTCCAACTGGCGGGCCAAGCGCTCGCTGGACGACGAGCTGGAGCGCCAGGGCGTCGTCGGCATCTCCGGCATCGACACCCGGGCCCTCACCCGCCACCTGCGCGAACGCGGCTCGATGCGCGCCGGCATCTTCTCCGGCGAGGGCGTGGCCCCCGAGGCCGAGCTGCTGCAGCGCGTGCAGGCCCAGCCGCACATGAAGGGCGCGAGCCTCTACGAGGAGGTCGCGACCAAGGAGGCGTACGTCGTCCCCGCGGTCGGCGAGAAGCGCTTCACCGTCGCCGCCATCGACCTCGGCATCAAGGGCATGACCCCGCACCGGATGGCCGAGCGCGGCATCGAGGTGCACGTCCTGCCCGCCACCGCCACGGCCGACGAGATCTACGCGGTCGACCCGGACGGCGTCTTCTTCTCCAACGGCCCCGGCGACCCGGCCACGGCCGAGGGCCCGGTCGCGCTGATGAGCGCCGTCCTGGAGCGCAAGACCCCGCTGTTCGGCATCTGCTTCGGCAACCAGATCCTCGGCCGCGCCCTCGGCTTCGGCACCTACAAGCTGAAGTACGGCCACCGGGGCATCAACCAGCCGGTCCAGGACCGTACGACCGGCAAGGTCGAGGTCACCGCGCACAACCACGGCTTCGCCGTGGACGCGCCGCTCGACAAGGTCAGCGAGACGAAGTTCGGCCGCGCCGAGGTCTCGCACGTCTGCCTGAACGACAACGTCGTGGAGGGGCTGCAGCTGCTCGACCAGCCGGCCTTCTCCGTCCAGTACCACCCCGAAGCGGCAGCGGGCCCGCACGACGCCGCCTACCTGTTCGACCGCTTCGTTTCCCTGATGGAGGGCCAGCGTGCCTAAGCGCACCGATATCCAGTCCGTCCTGGTCATCGGCTCCGGCCCGATCGTCATCGGCCAGGCCGCCGAGTTCGACTACTCCGGCACCCAGGCGTGCCGGGTGCTCAAGGCCGAGGGCCTGCGCGTGGTCCTCGTCAACTCCAACCCGGCGACGATCATGACCGACCCGGAGATCGCCGACGCCACCTACGTCGAGCCGATCACCCCGGAGTTCGTCGAGAAGATCATCGCCAAGGAGCGCCCCGACGCCCTGCTGCCCACCCTGGGCGGCCAGACGGCGCTGAACACCGCCATCTCGCTGCACGAGAACGGTGTCCTGGAGAAGTACGGCGTCGAGCTGATCGGCGCCAAGCCCGAGGCGATCCACAAGGGCGAGGACCGCGACCTGTTCAAGGACGTCGTGGAGGAGGTCCGCAGGAAGATCGGGCACGGCGAGTCCGCCCGCTCGGTCATCTGCCACTCCATGGACGACGTCCTCAAGGGCGTCGAGACCCTCGGCGGCTACCCGGTCGTCGTCCGCCCGTCCTTCACCATGGGCGGCGCCGGCTCCGGCTTCGCGCACGACGAGGAGGAGCTGCGCCGCATCGCCGGGCAGGGCCTCACGCTCTCCCCGACCACCGAGGTGCTCCTGGAGGAGTCCATCCTCGGCTGGAAGGAGTACGAGCTGGAGCTGATGCGCGACAAGCACGACAACGTCGTGGTCGTCTGCTCCATCGAGAACTTCGACCCCATGGGCGTGCACACCGGTGACTCGATCACCGTCGCGCCCGCGATGACGCTGACCGACCGCGAGTACCAGGTGCTGCGCGACGTCGGCATCGCGATCATCCGCGAGGTCGGCGTCGACACCGGTGGCTGCAACATCCAGTTCGCGGTGAACCCCGAGGACGGCCGCGTGATCGTCATCGAGATGAACCCGCGCGTGTCGCGTTCCTCGGCGCTCGCCTCCAAGGCGACCGGCTTCCCGATCGCCAAGATCGCCGCCAAGCTGGCCGTCGGCTACACGCTGGACGAGATCCCGAACGACATCACGCAGGAGACCCCGGCCTCCTTCGAGCCCACGCTCGACTACGTGGTCGTCAAGGCCCCGCGGTTCGCCTTCGAGAAGTTCCCGCAGGCCGACTCCACGCTGACCACGACCATGAAGTCGGTCGGCGAGGCCATGGCCATCGGCCGCAACTTCCCCGAGGCCTTCCAGAAGGCGCTGCGCTCGCTGGAGAAGAAGGGCAGCCAGTTCACCTTCGTCGGCGAGACGGGGGACAAGGAAGCCCTGCTCCGCCAGGCCGTGCGCCCGACCGACGGCCGCATCAACACCGTCATGCAGGCCATCCGCGCGGGCGCCACGCCGGAAGAGGTCTTCGAGTACACGAAGATCGACCCGTGGTTCGTGGACCAGCTGTTCCTGATCAAGGAGATCGCGGACGAGCTGGCCGAGGCGCCCGAGCTGACCGCCGACCTGCTCGCCGAGGCCAAGCGGCACGGCTTCTCCGACCAGCAGATCGGTGAGATCCGCGGCCTGCGCGAGGACGTCGTCCGCGAGGTCCGGCACGCCCTCGGTATCCGCCCGGTCTACAAGACGGTCGACACCTGCGCCGCCGAGTTCGCCGCGAGGACGCCGTACTTCTACTCCGCGTACGACGAGGAGTCCGAGGTCGCGGCCCGCGAGAAGCCGGCCGTCATCATCCTCGGCTCCGGCCCGAACCGCATCGGCCAGGGCATCGAGTTCGACTACTCCTGCGTCCACGCCTCCTTCGCGCTGTCCGACGCCGGGTACGAGACCGTGATGGTCAACTGCAATCCGGAGACCGTCTCCACCGACTACGACACCTCCGACCGGCTGTACTTCGAGCCGCTCACGCTGGAGGACGTGCTGGAGATCGTCCACGCCGAGCAGCAGGCCGGCCCGGTCGCGGGCGTGATCGTGCAGCTGGGCGGCCAGACCCCGCTCGGCCTGTCGCAGGCACTGAAGGACAACGGCGTGCCGATCGTCGGCACCTCCCCGGAGGCCATCCACGCGGCCGAGGACCGGGGCGCCTTCGGGCGGGTCCTCGCCGAGGCGGGCCTGCCGGCCCCGAAGCACGGCACGGCCACCACCTTCGCGGAGGCCAAGGCCATCGCCGACGAGATCGGCTACCCGGTCCTGGTCCGGCCGTCGTACGTCCTCGGCGGGCGCGGCATGGAGATCGTCTACGACGAGACCCGCCTCGCCGCCTACATCGCCGAGTCGACCGAGATCAGCCCCTCCCGGCCGGTCCTCGTCGACCGGTTCCTGGACGACGCGATCGAGATCGACGTCGACGCCCTCTACGACGGCGAGGAGCTGTACCTCGGTGGCGTGATGGAGCACATCGAGGAGGCCGGCATCCACTCCGGCGACTCGGCGTGCGCCCTGCCCCCGATCACCCTCGGCGGCTTCGACATCAAGCGCCTGCGCGCCTCCACCGAGGCCATCGCCAAGGGCGTCGGCGTGCGCGGCCTGATCAACATCCAGTTCGCGATGGCCGGCGACATCCTCTACGTCCTGGAGGCCAACCCGCGCGCCTCCCGTACGGTCCCCTTCACCTCGAAGGCGACCGCGGTGCCGCTCGCCAAGGCCGCCGCCCGGATCTCGCTGGGCGCGACCGTCGCCGAGCTGCGCGCGGAGGGCCTGCTGCCGCGCGAGGGCGACGGCGGCGAGCTGCCGCTGGACGCGCCGATCTCCGTGAAGGAGGCCGTCATGCCGTGGTCGCGCTTCCGCGACATCCACGGCCGCGGTGTCGACACCGTCCTCGGCCCGGAGATGCGCTCCACCGGTGAGGTCATGGGCATCGACTCCGTCTTCGGCACGGCCTACGCCAAGTCGCAGGCGGGTGCCTACGGCCCGCTGCCCACCAAGGGCCGCGCGTTCATCTCGGTCGCCAACCGGGACAAGCGCTCGATGATCTTCCCGGCGCGCGAGCTGGTCGCGCACGGCTTCGAGCTGCTCGCCACCTCCGGCACCGCCGAGGTCCTCAAGCGCAACGGCATCAACGCCACGGTCGTGCGCAAGCAGTCCGAGGGCACCGGCCCGAACGGCGAGAGGACCATCGTCCAGCTGATCCACGACGGCGAGGTCGACCTCATCGTCAACACCCCGTACGGCACCGGCGGCCGCCTCGACGGCTACGACATCCGTACGGCGGCGGTGGCCCGCTCGGTCCCGTGCCTGACGACGGTCCAGGCGCTCGCCGCCGCGGTCCAGGGCATCGACGCCCTGAACCACGGTGACGTGGGCGTCCGCTCGCTCCAGGAACACGCGGAACACCTGACCGCGGCCCGCGACTAGCAGCCCCGAGGGGGACACCGGAAACGGTGTCCCCCTCTTCATGAGGACACAGAGACATGTACGAGATTTTCTTCCGTCTGGTTTTCAAACGGATGGACCCCGAGAAGGCCCACTACCTGGCCTTCCGCTGGATCCGTCTCGCGGTCCGCATCCCGGTGCTGCGCACCTTCGCCGCCGCCGCCCTCGCGCCCCGCTTCAAGGAGCTGCGCACCGAGGCGTTCGGCCTGCGGATGCACGGCCCCTTCGGGCTCGCGGCCGGCTTCGACAAGAACGCCGTGGCGATCGACGGCATGACGATGCTGGGCTTCGACCACGTCGAGATCGGCACCGTGACCGGTGAGCCGCAGCCCGGCAACCCCAAGAAGCGGCTGTTCCGGCTCGTCGCGGACCGCGCCCTGATCAACCGCATGGGCTTCAACAACGACGGCTCGCTGGCCGTCGCCGCCCGCCTCGCGACCCGCGAGCCGGTCTTCCGGACGGTCGTCGGCGTCAACATCGGCAAGACCAAGGTCGTCCCGGAGACGGAGGCCGTCGGCGACTACGTGAAGTCGGCCGAGCGCCTCGCGCCGTACGCCGACTACCTGGTCGTCAACGTCTCCTCGCCGAACACGCCCGGCCTGCGCAACCTCCAGGCCACCGAGGCGCTGCGCCCGCTGCTGACCGCCGTCCGCGAGGCCGCCGACCGCACGGTCGCGAACCGGCACGTCCCGCTGCTGGTGAAGATCGCCCCCGACCTCGCCGACGAGGACGTCGACGCAGTCGCCGACCTGGCCGTGGAGCTGGGCCTGGACGGCATCATCGCCACCAACACCACCATCGCGCGCGAGGGCCTGGGCCTGCGGTCGCAGCCCTCGCTCGTGAAGGAGACCGGCGGTCTGTCCGGCGCCCCGCTCAAGGCCCGCTCCCTGGAGGTGCTGCGCCGCCTGTACGCGCGCGTGGGCGACCGGATCACCCTGGTGGGCGTCGGCGGCATCGAGACCGCCGAGGACGCCTGGCAGCGCATCCTGGCCGGTGCCACGCTCGTCCAGGGGTACAGCGCCTTCATCTACGAAGGTCCCTTCTGGTGCCGCGCGATCCACAAGGGGCTCGCCGCCCGCCTGCGCACCAGCCCGTACGCCACCCTCGCCGACGCGGTCGGCGCCGACGTGAGGAAGCCCGCATGACGTCCCACGAGCCCTTCGGCGCCCGCCTGCGCCGCGCCATGGACGAGCGCGGTCCGCTGTGCGTCGGCATCGACCCGCACGCCTCGCTGCTCGCGGAGTGGGGCCTGAACGACGACGTGGCCGGTCTGGAGCGGTTCAGCCGCACCGTCGTCGAGGCGACGGCCGGCCGGGTGGCCGTGCTGAAGCCGCAGAGCGCCTTCTTCGAGCGGTTCGGCTCGCGCGGTCTCGCCGTGCTCGAGCAGTGCGTGCGGGACGCGCGCGCGGCCGGCGCCCTGGTCGTGATGGACGCCAAGCGCGGCGACATCGGCTCGACCATGGCCGCCTACGCCGAGGCGTTCCTGCACAAGGACGCCCCGCTGTTCTCCGACGCGCTGACCGTCTCGCCGTACCTCGGCTACGGCTCGCTCAGCCCGGCCGTCGCCCTGGCCCGGGAGAGCGGTGCCGGTCTGTTCGTGCTGGCGCTGACCTCGAACCCGGAAGGGCGCGAGGTCCAGCACGCGGTCCGCGAGGACGGCCGGACCGTCGGGGCGACCATGCTGGCCCACCTGGCGGCCGAGAACGCCGGGGAGGAGCCGCTGGGCTCCTTCGGCGCGGTCGTCGGCGCCACACTCGGCGACCTGTCCTCGTACGACCTCGACGTCAACGGGCCGCTCCTCGCGCCCGGCATCGGCGCCCAGGGGGCGACCCCGGCCGACCTTCCCAAGGTCTTCGGGACGGCCGTGCGCAACGTCGTACCGAACGTCAGCCGGGGTGTTCTGCGTCACGGTCCCGACGTCAGGGCGCTGCGCGGTGCGGCCGAGCGGTTCGCGGAGGAGATCCAGGCCGCCGTCGCCGGTGCCTGACTCCCCGCGGGGTGCCCGGGTGAGCGGCGCCGGGGCGACTTGAGTGTGAATACATCCTCAAATCGAGGGCATTATGTCTGAAATGTCCGGCCTGGCGGAGGCTGACCAGGACTTTTCCGCTGTTCTCGCTGACTCTGGCGGACTTGCCCGCTAGTCTCCGAGCTGTGGGGACACCCCCACACCCATTAGGTAGTGGGGGAGAACGGGCGAAGCGTGTTGCTCGTGGCTCCCCAGGTGTGGGGCGACTAGGTTCCTCACCGGTCCGTATCCGACAGTTCGACATCCGAGGTGACGTAGGCGTGGCTCTTCCGCCCCTTACCCCTGAACAGCGCGCAGCCGCGCTCGAAAAGGCCGCCGCGGCTCGCCGGGAGCGGGCCGAGGTCAAGAATCGACTCAAGCACTCCGGCGCCTCCCTGCACGAGGTCATCAAGCAGGGCCAGGAGAACGACGTCATCGGCAAGATGAAGGTCTCCGCACTGCTCGAGTCCCTGCCGGGCGTGGGCAAGGTCCGCGCCAAGCAGATCATGGAGCGTCTGGGCATCTCCGAGAGCCGCCGCGTGCGGGGTCTCGGGTCCAACCAGATCGCTTCCCTGGAGCGTGAGTTCGGCAGCACCGGCTCCTGAGTCCGGGACCTTGACCGGACCAGGAGTCCCGGGCACTCCGGGATTGCTGGAATAATCGCTGCATGGCTGCAACATTCCGGGGGACGACCCCCGAGCCCCCGGACGTACGTCCGCGGCTGACCGTGCTCTCCGGCCCCTCGGGGGTCGGCAAGAGCACGGTCGTCGCCCATATGCGCAAGGAACACCCCGAGGTCTGGCTCTCGGTATCGGCGACCACCCGCAAGCCGCGCCCCGGCGAGCGGCACGGAGTCCACTACTTCTTCGTCACCGACGAGGAGATGGACAAGCTGATCGCCAACGGTGAGCTGCTCGAGTGGGCCGAGTTCGCCGGCAACCGCTACGGCACGCCCCGCGGGGCCGTGCAGGAGCGGCTGGAGAACGGCGAGCCCGTCCTCCTGGAGATCGACCTCCAGGGTGCACGGCAGGTCCGCGAGTCGCTGTCCGACGCGCAGCTGGTGTTCCTGGCTCCCCCCTCCTGGGAGGAGCTGGTGCGCAGGCTGACCGGCCGCGGCACCGAGCCGCCCGAGGTCATCGAACGCCGCCTGGAGGCGGCCAGGACCGAGCTGGCGGCCGAGCCGGAGTTCGATACGACCCTGGTCAACACCTCCGTCGAGGACGTGGCCCGCGAGCTGCTAGCCTTGATGGACGTTGTGTGACCGTGATCGTGATCACGTGATCGATTCTTTTCCATCCATCGGAAGGTAGAGCGTGTCCTCTTCCATCACCGCGCCCGAGGGCATCATCAACCCGCCGATCGACGAGCTTCTCGAGGCCACCGACTCGAAGTACAGCCTCGTGATCTACGCGGCCAAGCGGGCCCGCCAGATCAACGCGTACTACTCGCAGCTCGGCGAGGGCCTCCTCGAGTACGTCGGTCCGCTCGTCGACACCCACGTCCACGAGAAGCCGCTCTCGATCGCCCTGCGCGAGATCAACGCGGGTCTGCTGACGTCCGAGGCCATCGAGGGCCCCGCCCAGTAGTCCTGCGCAGGAGATGCAGTCCGAGCAGTAGTACTTTCAGACTGCGATCGACTTATCCACAGGCCCGGTAGTCATCCTGCCGGGCCTGTGGTGTGTCATGGGTGGTGCAGGGTTCCGAGTCCGGGGAGTGAGCGTGGACAAGCCGAAGGTCGTTCTGGGTGTCAGCGGTGGCATCGCCGCCTACAAGGCCTGTGAGCTGCTGAGAAGGTTCACGGAGTCGGGTCACGACGTCCGCGTGGTGCCCACCGCCTCCGCGCTGCACTTCGTCGGCGCCGCCACCTGGTCCGCGCTGTCCGGCAACCCCGTCTCGACGGACGTCTGGGACGACGTCCACGAGGTCCCGCACGTCCGCATCGGCCAGCACGCCGACCTGGTCGTCGTCGCACCCGCGACGGCCGACATGCTCGCCAAGGCCGCCCACGGACTCGCCGACGACCTGCTGACCAACACGCTGCTCACCGCCCGCTGTCCGGTCGTCTTCGCGCCCGCGATGCACACCGAGATGTGGGAGCACCCGGCCACCCAGGAGAACGTGGCCACGCTGCGCCGGCGCGGCGCCGTCGTCATCGAGCCCGCCGTCGGCCGGCTCACCGGTGTCGACACCGGCAAGGGCCGGCTGCCCGACCCGGTGGAGATCTTCGAGGTCTGCCGCCGGGTGCTGGCCCGTGGCGTCGGCGAGCCCGACCTCCGGGGGCGGCACGTCGTCGTCTCCGCCGGCGGCACCCGCGAGCCCCTCGACCCGGTCCGCTTCCTCGGCAACCGCTCCTCCGGCAAGCAGGGCTACGCCCTCGCCCGCACCGCCGCTGCCCGCGGTGCCCGGGTGACGCTGATCGCCGCCAACACCGGCCTGCCCGATCCGGCGGGCGTGGACGTCGTCCCGGTCGGCACGGCCGTCCAGCTGCGCGAGGCGGTCCTGAAGGCGGCCGCGGACGCCGACGCGGTGGTCATGGCCGCGGCCGTCGCCGACTTCCGCCCGGCGGCCTACGCGGCGGGGAAGATCAAGAAGAAGGACGGCCAGGACCCCGACCCGGTCGTCCTGGTGCGCAATCCGGACGTCCTCGCGGAGATCTCGGCCGACCGGGCGCGGTCCGGCCAGGTGATCGTCGGCTTCGCCGCCGAGACCGACGACGTCCTCGCCAACGGCCGCACCAAGCTCGCCCGCAAGGGCTGTGACCTGCTCGTGGTCAACGAGGTGGGGGAGCGCAAGACCTTCGGCTCCGAGGAGAACGAGGCCGTCGTGCTGGGCGCCGACGGCAGTGAGATCCCGGTGCCGTACGGGCCCAAGGAGGCCCTCGCCGAGACCGTCTGGGACCTGGTCGCGCAGCGCCTCGGCTGACCCCGGGGCGGCCCTGGTTCCCGGTTGCGGAGTGCTGAACGATCCCTGGAGGAACTCTGAATTCGGGCGTGGCGGCCCTGGCCAAGGCCTCTCGGCATTGTGCAGAATGCCCGTGCCGCAGGTCACAGCGCTCCCGAGAGGCGAGACGGTGGCCCACGGACCGAGTGCGACCGATAAACTGTTCTCGGTCGACGCCGGGCGCAGCCCCGTGTCGCCCGCAAATGATCAGCCAGCAGCCGCTGCAACCACAGGGAGCGTTGTGTCCCGTCGCCTGTTCACCTCGGAGTCCGTGACCGAGGGTCACCCCGACAAGATCGCTGACCAGATCAGCGACACCATTCTCGACGCGCTTCTGCGCGAGGACCCGACCTCCCGGGTCGCCGTGGAGACGCTGATCACCACCGGCCTGGTGCACGTGGCCGGCGAGGTGACCACCAAGGCCTACGCGGACATCGCCACCCTCGTCCGTGGCAAGATCCTCGAGATCGGCTACGACTCCTCCAAGAAGGGCTTCGACGGCGCCTCCTGCGGCGTGTCGGTGTCCATCGGCGCGCAGTCCCCGGACATCGCGCAGGGTGTCGACACGGCGTACGAGTCCCGGGTCGAGGGCGACGAGGACGAGCTGGACCGGCAGGGCGCGGGCGACCAGGGCCTGATGTTCGGCTACGCCTCCGACGAGACGCCGACCCTCATGCCGCTGCCGGTCTTCCTGGCGCACCGCCTGTCCAAGCGCCTGTCCGAGGTCCGCAAGAACGGCACCATCCCCTACCTGCGCCCCGACGGCAAGACGCAGGTCACCATCGAGTACGACGGCGACAAGGCCGTCCGCCTCGACACGGTCGTCGTCTCCTCGCAGCACGCCTCGGACATCGACCTGGAGTCGCTGCTGGCTCCCGACATCCGCGAGTTCGTCGTCGAGCCGGAGCTGAAGGCGCTGCTGGACGAGGGCATCAAGCTGGACACCGAGGGCTACCGCCTGCTGGTCAACCCGACCGGCCGTTTCGAGATCGGCGGCCCGATGGGTGACGCGGGTCTGACCGGCCGCAAGATCATCATCGACACCTACGGCGGCATGGCCCGGCACGGCGGCGGCGCCTTCTCCGGCAAGGACCCGTCCAAGGTGGACCGCTCGGCCGCCTACGCGATGCGCTGGGTCGCCAAGAACGTCGTCGCGGCCGGCCTGGCCTCCCGCTGCGAGGTCCAGGTGGCGTACGCGATCGGCAAGGCCGAGCCCGTCGGCCTCTTCGTCGAGACCTTCGGCACCGCCAAGGTCGACGCCGAGAAGATCGAGAAGGCGATCGACGAGGTCTTCGACCTCCGCCCGGCCGCCATCATCCGCGACCTCGACCTGCTGCGCCCGATCTACGCCCAGACGGCCGCCTACGGCCACTTCGGCCGCGAGCTGCCCGACTTCACCTGGGAGCGCACGGACCGCGTGGACGCCCTGCGCAAGGCCGTGGGCATCTAGCACCCGGAGCCACTCACCGAGGCCCGGCTTCCCTTCGGGGGGCCGGGCCTCGGCATGTCCGGCGCTCGGCCGACCGCCGACAGGCGGACCCGGCGCCGGTCGCAGCCGGTCTCCAGGACCCGCATGAATCCCGTGCCCGGGTAGAGGGATGCGGGGGTTCGCCGTCGAGGCCCACGAAGACCCCGAAGAAGTGCACGGCGGCCACCGTGCCCGTGACGACGTCACGCTCGCTCAACCCGGCCACCGTGCCCGTCACCACCTCCGGCCGGACCGGGCCGTTGTCGGTGCCGTTTGGTAAGAATGCAAGCGTGAGCAGCGAGAACGGGGCGTCCCGGGCAGAGGGGGACGGTGCGGCCGGGGAGGCCGCGCCGGAGCAGCTCGCGCTCATTCGGGAGAGCGTGCGCCAGGCGAAGACGCCCCGGGCCAAGCCGCGGACCTGGCGCGGGGCCGCGCTCGCCAAGGAGCTGCCCGTCGCGCGGGTGCTGGTCGACAAGGGCGTGCTGCACCTCGACCGGTACTTCGACTACGCCGTGCCCGAGGAGCTGGACGAGCAGGCGCAGCCCGGGGTGCGGGTGCGGGTGCGGTTCGGCGCCGGGCGGCACCGGGTGCGGGAGGGCCGCCGGGAGGGCGGCGGGCTGATCGACGGGTTCCTGGTCGAGCGGCGGGCCGAGTCCGACTACTCGGGCCCGCTGGCCGCGCTGGCCCAGGTCGTGTCGCCCGAGCCGGTGCTGAGCGAGGAGCTGCTCGCGCTGACCCGGGCCGTCGCCGACCGGTACGCGGGCAGCCTCGCCGACGTGCTGCAGCTGGCCGTCCCGCCGCGCAGCGCACGCGCCGAGCAGCGGCCGTCCCCCGCGCCGCTGCCGCCCCCGAAGGCCCCGGAGACGGGCTCCTGGGGCCGGTACGAGCACGGGGCCGCCTTCCTGGACGCGCTGGCCACCGGCGGCGCGCCCAGGGCCGTGTGGAGCGCCCTGCCGGGGCCGCTGTGGAGCGAGGAACTGGCCCGCGCCGTCGCCGCCACGCTCGCCTCGGGCCGCGGCGCCCTCGTCGTCGTACCGGACGGCCGGGCCGCCGCGCGGGTCGACGCCGCGCTCACCGCGCTGCTCGGAGCGGGCCGGCACGCGACGCTCACGGCCGACGCCGGGCCCGAGAAGCGGTACGCGCAGTGGCTCGCGGTGCGCCGGGGCTCCGTGCGCGCCGTGGTCGGGACACGGGCGGCGATGTTCGCCCCCGTGCAGGAGCTCGGCCTCGTCGCCATCTGGGACGACGGCGACGACAGCCACAGTGAGCAGCACGCTCCGCAGCCGCACGCGCGCGATGTGCTGCTGCTGCGCGCCGCCCTGGACAAGTGCGCCTTCCTGCTCGGCGGATTCGGCTGCACCGTGGAGGCCGCCCAGCTCGTGGAGAGCGGCTGGGCCCGGCCGCTGGCTCCCGGCCGCGAGCAGGTACGGCGCACCGCGCCCCTGGTGCGGACCGTCGGGGACGACGACCTCGCGCGCGACGAGGCGGCCCGCGCCGCCCGGCTGCCCACCCTCGCCTGGCAGGTGGCCCGGGAGGGCCTGCGGCACGGGCCGGTGCTGGTCCAGGTGCCCCGGCGCGGCTACGCGCCCCGCATGGCCTGCGCCCGCTGCCGGGAGCCCGCCCGGTGCCGGCACTGCTCCGGGCCGCTCCAGGGGCAGGACGCGGGCGTGCTGCGGTGCGACTGGTGCGGGCGTGACGAGAGTGCCTGGCACTGCCCCGAGTGCGGCGGGTTCCGGCTCCGCGCCCAGGTCGTGGGCGCGCGGCGGACCGCCGAGGAACTGGGGCGGGCCTTCCCCGCCGTCCCGGTGCGCACCTCGGGCCGGGAGCACGTCCTGGACACCGTGCCGGGCACACCCGCACTGGTCGTCAGCACTCCGGGGGCCGAACCGGTCGCCGAGGGCGGTTACGCGGCGGCCCTGCTGCTGGACGGCTGGGCCATGCTCACCCGCCCCGACCTTCGGGCCGGTGAGGACGCGCTGCGCCGCTGGATCGACGCGGGCGCGCTCGTACGGCCGCAGGGCGAGGGCGGGACGGTGGTCGTGGTGGCCGAGCCGACGCTGCGGCCCGTCCAGGCCCTGGTGCGCTGGGATCCGGTCGGGCACGCGGTGCGGGAGCTGGCCGAGCGGGCCGAGCTGGGATTCCCGCCGGTGTCGCGGATGGCGGCCGTGTCCGGGACGCAGGAGGCCGTCGCCGAGTTCCTGGCGGCCGTCGAACTGCCCCCGGACGCCGAGGTGTTGGGTCCGGTGCCGGTGCCGCCCACGCTGCCCGGCCGGCCGCGCAGGACGGGAGCGCCGCCCCCCGGTGAGCACTGGGAGCGGGCACTCGTGCGCGTGCCGCCGGGCAGCGGGGCCGCGCTGGCCTCCGCCCTGAAGACCGCGCAGGCCGCTCGGATGGCGCGGGGGAGCGGGGAGGCGGTGCGGGTGCGGATCGATCCGCCGGACATCGGGTGACGAGGGGTGCCACAGGGGGCTGCCACGGCGTGCCATGGGCCGGGATGCCAGGGACGGCCGAGGTGTCGGGAGTGGCACGCGTGACGGCCGTGCGGGTCTCGTCGTCTCGGCCGGAGCTGCATCGCCCTCCCGGCCTCGTCCCGGGAGGGCATGGGCGGTGCGGCCGTCAGCCGTTGCGCGGGCTGGGAAAGGCGGTCGGCCGGACGTCGTCGCGCGGCGTGGGGAAGGCGGTCGGCCGGACGTCGTCGCGCGGCGTGGGGAAGGCGGTCGGCCGGACGTCGTCGCGGGGGGCCGGGAAGGCGGTCGGCCGGACGTCGTCGCGCGGCGTGGGGAAGGCGGCCGGCCGGGTGTCGTCGCGCAGCGCCGGACTGCCCGCGGTCGGCTGGGTCGGCATGGAACGGGCCGCGGGGACCGTCGGCACCGCGGGCAGCCCGGCGGGCGGGTTGAGCGTGCGGGTACCGGACGGCTCGGGCGCCCGCTCGGCCTCGGCGGCCGCCTGGGCGGCGGCGCGGCGGGCGCCGTAACGGCGGTGCACGGCCTGCTTGGTGACCCCGAGCGCCGAGCCCACCGCGTCCCACGAGAAGCCGAGCGAGCGGTCGAAGTCCACCGCGGCCGTCACCAGGGTCTCGACACTGTCCCGGAGTTCCTGGGCGAGGCGCACCGTGGGGGCGGGGGCGCGTCCGTAGACGACGAAGCCCGTGGAGGGGCCGGAGCGGCGCGGACGGTAGACGTTGCCCAACTGGGCGGTGAGCGTGCGCAGTGCGTCCACCTGCCGGCGGACCCGCTCGATGTCCCGCACCAGCAAGTGCAGGCTGGCCCGGGCCTGGGCGTCGTGGGTTGCGTGGTCGGCCATGAACAAGCCTCTCGAACCGGCGTTGAAAGGAAGGGGGCCGCGCAAGCGGCCCGTTGTGGTCAACTCTTCCTTGACCAACGCGCAGGCGCTCCGCTGGTCACGGGGTGGGGGCGTACGGGCATATGCGTACGCCGCACTCGGCGGGCGCACCACCGTCGTCCGCGTCGGGGCCATAGACTGGTGCGCTGCCCGCCCGACCCCGCCCCGAGAGGCCCGATCCCGCCCATGAAGCTCGTCTTCGCCGGTACCCCCGAGGTCGCCGTTCCCGCCCTGGACGCCTTGATCACCTCCGGGCGGCACGAGGTGGCCGCCGTCGTCACGCGGCCCGACGCGCCGGCCGGGCGCGGGCGCAGGCTGGTCGCGTCGCCCGTGGCCGAGCGGGCGGAGGAGGCCGGGATCGAGGTGCTGAAGCCGGCCAGGCCGCGTGACCCCGAGTTCCTGGAGCGGCTGCGGGAGATCGCCCCGGACTGCTGCCCGGTCGTCGCCTACGGCGCCCTGCTGCCCAAGGTCGCCCTGGACATCCCCGTTCACGGCTGGGTCAACCTGCACTTCTCGCTGCTGCCCGCCTGGCGCGGGGCCGCGCCGGTGCAGCACTCCCTCATGGCGGGCGACGAGATCACGGGCGCCTCCACCTTCCTCATCGAGGAGGGCCTCGACTCCGGGCCGGTGTACGGGACGGTGACCGAGACGATCCGGCCCACCGACACCAGCGGCGACCTGCTCACCCGGCTCGCCTTCGCCGGTGCCGGGCTGCTCGCCGCGACCATGGACGGCATCGAGGACGGCTCCCTGAAGGCGCTGCCGCAGCCGGGCGAGGGCATCACCGTCGCGCCGAAGATCACCGTCGAGGACGCTCAGGTGGACTGGGCGGCGCCCGCCCTGCGCGTCGACCGGGTCGTGCGCGGCTGCACCCCCGCGCCCGGCGCCTGGACCGTCTTCCGCGGCGAGCGGCTCAAGCTCATCCAGGTCACGCCCGTGGCCGAGCGCACCGACCTCGCCCCGGGACAGCTCGCGGTCGGCAAGAACAGCGTGCACGTGGGCACCGGGTCGTACGCCGTCGAGCTGCTCTGGGTGCAGGCCCAGGGCAAGAAGCCGATGCGCGCCGCCGACTGGGCGCGGGGCGTGCGCATCGCCGACGGCGAGACGCTCGGGGGCTGATCCCCGGGCGGTGGAGGCGGCCGGGGCCCGGACCGTGAAGGCGCCGGTGTGCCGACGTAGGCTGGACACCGCATCCTCTTCTTCCCATCCGGAGCACCTTTTTCGTGAGCGAGCAGTCCCGGCGGCCCCGTAAGCCCGCCAAGCCCTACCGCCGTCCCCAGAAGGACCCCGTCCGCATCCTGGCCTTCGAGGCGCTGCGCGCGGTGGACGAGCGGGACGCGTACGCCAACCTCGTGCTGCCGCCGCTGCTGCGCAAGGCGCGCGAGAAGGAGGGGCCGGAGAAGTTCGACGCCCGGGACGCCGCACTCGCCACGGAGCTGGTCTACGGCACGCTGCGCCGGCAGGGCACGTACGACGCCGTCATCGCCGCCTGTGTCGACCGGCCGCTGCGCGAGGTCGACCCGCCGGTGCTCGACGTGCTGAGCCTGGGCGCGCACCAACTGCTCGGCACCCGGATCCCGACGCACGCCGCCGTGTCGGCGACCGTGGAACTCGCCCGTGTCGTGCTCGGCGACGGGCGGGCCAAGTTCGTCAACGCCGTGCTGCGCAAGGTCGCCCAGGACGACCTCGACGGCTGGCTGGCGAAGGTCGCGCCGCCCTACGACGAGGACCCGGAGGACCACCTCGCCGTCGTACACTCCCACCCCCGCTGGGTCGTCTCCGCCCTCTGGGACTCCCTCGGCGGCGGCCGAGCCGGGATCGAGGACCTGCTGGAGGCCGACAACGAGCGGCCCGAGGTGACCCTCGTCGCGCGGCCCGGGCGGGCCACCACCGAGGAGCTGCTGCGCGAGGACGCGGCCGTGCCCGGGCGCTGGTCGCCGTACGCCGTGCGGCTGGCCGAGGGCGGCGAGCCGGGTGCCGTGGAGGCCGTGCACGAGGGCCGGGCCGGGGTGCAGGACGAGGGCAGTCAGCTGGTCGCCCTCGCGCTGGCCGGCGTGCCCATCGAGGGCTCCGACCGCAGGTGGCTCGACGGGTGCGCGGGACCCGGTGGCAAGGCCGCGCTGCTGGCCGCCCTCGCCGCCGAGCGCGGGGCCACGCTGCTCGCCTCCGAGAAGCAGCCGCACCGGGCCGGACTGGTGGCCAAGGCGCTGGCCGGCAACCCCGGGCCGTACCAGGTGATCGCCGCCGACGGGACCCGGCCGCCGTGGCGGCCCGCCAGCTTCGACCGCGTCCTGGTCGACGTGCCGTGCACCGGGCTGGGCGCCCTGCGCCGGCGCCCCGAGGCCCGCTGGCGCCGCCGTCCCGAGGACCTGGACAACTTCGCGCCGCTCCAGCGGGCCCTGCTGCGCGGCGCGCTGGACTCCGTGCGGATCGGCGGGGTCGTCGGCTACGCCACCTGCTCGCCGCACCTCGCCGAGACCCGCGCGGTCGTCGCCGACGTGCTCAAGCAGCGCCCGGAGACGGAACTGATCGACGCCCGCCCGCTGCTGCCGGGCGTGCCCGCGCTCGGCGAGGGGCCGGACGTACAGCTGTGGCCGCACCTGCACGGCACGGACGCGATGTATCTGGCGCTGATCCGGCGCACCGGCTGAGACCGATGCCCTACCGGGAGTTATCCACAGGCGGCCGCGCCGGTACGATGAACGGGCCTGCCTGTGGACCGGCGCGAACATCAGTGCCCCGGACATGGCAGGCTTGGGTCATGGCCGCGCAGATCAATCCCAGCATCCTGTCCGCCGACTTCGCCCGCCTCGCGGAGGAGGCCACGGCGGTTCAAGGCGCCGACTGGCTCCATGTCGACGTCATGGACAACCACTTCGTCCCGAACCTCACGCTCGGCGTGCCGGTGGTGGAGTCCCTGGCGCGTGCGACGGACACCCCGCTGGACTGCCATCTGATGATCGAGGACCCCGACCGCTGGGCGCCCCGGTACGTCGAGGCGGGCGCCTCCTCCGTGACCTTCCACGTGGAGGCCGCCGCCGCCCCCGTGCGGCTGGCCCGGGAGATCCGCGCCAAGGGGGCCCGCGCCTCCATGGCGCTCAAGCCCGCGACGCCGATCGAGCCGTTCGAGGACCTGCTGCCGGAACTCGACATGTTGCTGATCATGACGGTCGAGCCGGGCTTCGGCGGCCAGGCGTTCCTCGACATCATGCTGCCGAAGATCCGCCGCACCCGGGAGCTGATCGCCAAGCACGGCCTCGAACTGTGGCTGCAGGTCGACGGCGGTGTCTCGGCCTCGACGATCGAGCGGTGCGCGGACGCGGGAGCGGACGTGTTCGTGGCCGGTTCCGCCGTGTACGGCGCGCAGGACCCGGCCGAGGCGGTCCGTGCCCTGCGCGCCCAGGCGGACGCGGCCACCGCCAAGGCGTCCTGGGCATGCGACCACTGAGCCACGACTACATGAACGGTTAAGTGAACGGCGCCCATCAGGGCGGATCAGCAGCGCCGAATCTGCAAGGATGAACGGCGAATCCAGAGTGTGAACAGCAGTGAGGAGATCGCCGTGTCGGGTATGTCGGCGGGCCGGTCAGCCATGCGGATGGGACCCGCTGAGCTGGTGCAGGCGGCGGCCATGGCCCGCCGCTTCTACCTCGAGGGCAAGTCCAAGATCCAGATCGCGGAGGAGTTCGGCGTCAGCCGCTTCAAGGTGGCCCGGGTCCTGGAGACGGCCCTCGAACGGGATCTCGTACGCATCGAGATCCGCGTCCCGGCCGAGCTGGACGCCGAGCGCTCCGACGCGCTCCGCGCCCGCTACGGCCTGCGGCACGCCGTCGTGGTCGAGTCCCCGGCCGACGCCGAGGAGACCCCCGACCCCGAGAACCTGGGCGAGGTCGCCGCCGACCTGCTCGGCGAGCTCGTCAACGAGGGGGACGTCCTCGGGCTGGCCTGGGGCCGGTCCACCATCCACATGGCGGCGGCGCTCGACCGGCTGCCGCCGTGCACGGTGGTGCAGCTGACGGGCGTGTACGACGCCGGGACCGCCGAGCGCGGCTCGGTGGAGGCCGTGCGCCGGGCCGCCCAGGTGTCGGGCGGCGACGCGCACCCCATCTACGCGCCGATGCTGCTGCCGGACGCGGCCACCGCTGCGGCGCTGCGCAACCAGACGGGGCTCGCCCGCGCCTTCGAGTACTTCGACAAGGTCACGGTCGCCTGCGTCTCCATCGGCTCCTGGGAGCCGGGCATCTCCACGGTGCACGACATGCTCAGCGACGAGGAGCGCGCCCACTACGCCTCGCTGGGTGTCTCCGCGGAGATGTCCGCGCACCTCTTCGACGCCGAGGGGCGCCGGATCGGACGGGATCTGGGGGAGCGGTGCATCACGGTCAAGGCCGACCAGCTGCGCCGTATCCCGGAGGTCGTGGCCATCGCCGGCGGTCAGCGCAAGGCGTCGGCGATCGACGCGGTGCTGCGCTCCGGGCTGGTCACCAGCCTGGTCACGGACACCTCGGCGGCGGACTACCTGATGACGGCGGGGCCGACGCCGAAGCCCGCGCTCAGCCGTCAGGACCCGGACGGGCTCTGACAGCACCGCGCCGAGGGGGCGGCCGTGGCAGCATCATCGGCATGCTGCTGCGGTCCGTCCCTCTCCGGCATCCGCGGTCGACGTCCCGTGCGTGCGCGGGGCTGCTGGCCGTCGTCCTCGCCGTCCTGCTGACAGCGTGTTCCCCGGGCTCGTCCGGTACGGGCACGCGCGCGGGGGCGAGCCCGGGCCCGTCGGCCCCGGCCGTGTCCGCTCCCGCCTGGGCCCGCGGCATGGCCACCGTCAGCGCGTCGCGGCTGCCGCCCGAGGCCCGGCAGACCCTCGCGCTGATCGACAAGGGCGGCCCCTACCCGTACGCCAGGGACGGGATCGTCTTCGGGAACGTCGAAGGGCATCTGCCCGGGCACCAGCGCGGCTACTACCACGAGTACACCGTGCGGACGCCCGGTTCACGCGATCGCGGGGCCCGGCGCATCGTCACAGGGCAGGGCGGGGAGATCTACTACACCGATGATCACTACAACTCGTTCCGGGCGGTGCTGAGATGACCGAACTCGTGGTCACGCTGGATCTCGACGGGGTCGCGGACAAGGCCGGCCTGATGGACCGTGCCGCCCGTGCCCTCACGCTGCCCGACTGGTTCGGCCGGAACTGGGACGCCCTGGCCGACTCCCTCGGCGACCACACCGTGTGGCCCGAGGGCGCCGTCGAGCGGGGTCTGCTGCTCGTCGTACGGAACTGGCGGCCGTACGCCGAGGCACGGCCGGAGGAGTGGCGGATCGCGCGCGAGGTGCTCACCGAGGCCGCGGACCACACGCCGGCCCTCTCCGTCGCGCTGGCCCTTGGAGGATCCTCCTAAAGCCCTGGCGGCCAGCCTGGATGTTCTGTGCGGGCATCCCACGGGGCCGGCATGGGACAATGAAGTACGTGCTCTTTTCCCCCGGCGCACCCGCCTGGGGGCTCACCTCTGATCGACTGGGATGTGCAGCACGTGCGTTTCCTCAATGACAACCAGCCCGCGTACGACCTGACGTACGACGACGTTTTCATGGTGCCGAGCCGCTCCGCGGTCGGTTCGCGTCAGGGCGTGGACCTCGGCTCGCCGGACGGCACGGGCACCACCATCCCGCTCGTCGTCGCCAACATGACCGCCATCGCCGGCCGCCGCATGGCCGAGACGGTGGCCCGCCGCGGTGGCCTGGTGGTCATCCCGCAGGACATCCCGATCGACGTCGTCACCGAGGTCGTCTCCTGGGTGAAGAGCCGCCATCTGGTGCTGGACACCCCGATCGTGCTGGCCCCGCACCAGACCGTCGCCGACGCCCTGGCCCTGCTGCCGAAGCGGGCGCACAACGCCGGTGTGGTCGTGGACGAGGACCAGCGGCCCGTCGGCGTCGTCACGGACGCGGACCTGACCGGCGTCGACCGCTTCACCCAGCTCGAAGTGGTCATGTCCAAGGACCTGCTGCTCCTCGACGCGGACATCGACCCCCGCGAGGCCTTCAACACCCTCGACCAGCACAACCGCCGCTACGCCCCGGCCGTCGACAGGGACGGCAGGCTCGCCGGCATCCTGACCCGCAAGGGCGCCCTGCGCGCCACGCTGTACACCCCGTCCGTCGACGCGAACGGCAAGCTGCGCATCGCCGCCGCCGTCGGCATCAACGGCGATGTGGCGGGCAAGGCCAAGCAGCTGCTCGACGCGGGCGTGGACACGCTCGTCATCGACACCGCGCACGGCCACCAGGAGTCGATGATCAGCGCGATCAAGCTGGTGCGCGCCCTCGACCCGCAGGTGCCGATCGCCGCCGGCAACATCGTCTCCGCCGAGGGCGTCAAGGACCTGATCGACGCCGGCGCGGACATCATCAAGGTCGGTGTCGGCCCCGGCGCCATGTGCACCACCCGCATGATGACCGGCGTGGGCCGGCCGCAGTTCTCCGCGGTGCTGGAGTGCGCCGCCGAGGCGAAGAAGTACGGCAAGCACGTGTGGGCCGACGGCGGTGTCCGGCACCCGCGCGACGTGGCGATGGCCCTCGCGGCCGGCGCGTCCAACGTGATGGTCGGCTCCTGGTTCGCGGGCACCTACGAGTCCCCGGGCGACCTCCAGCACGACGCGAGCGGCCGCGCCTACAAGGAGTCCTTCGGCATGGCGTCCGCCCGCGCGGTGCGCAACCGTACGTCGGAGGAGTCGGCGTACGACCGCGCCCGCAAGGCGCTGTTCGAGGAGGGCATCTCCACCTCCCGCATGTTCCTGGACCCGGCCCGCCCGGGCGTCGAGGACCTGATCGACTCGATCATCGCGGGCGTCCGCTCCTCCTGCACCTACGCCGGTGCCGGCTCGCTGGAGGAGTTCGCCGAGAAGGCGATCGTCGGCATCCAGAGCGCGGCCGGCTACGCCGAGGGCAAGCCGCTGCACGCCAGCTGGAGCTGACCCGCAACTCACCGCCGCACGGCCCCCGTTGGTCCCGCTCGCCGGGAGCGCCGGGGGCCGTCGGCGTACCCGGGGCGGGTGGGCGACGGAACGTGACGAAAGGGACCTGTGAGGTCGTTGCGCAACGGTCGACAGCCCGAGCGCAACGATTTGGCGTTCCGGTCGGATGAACGCAATGATCATGCGGGGGCGCGCAAGGTTGCTGCATTACGCCCGTGAAGGCCGCCCCCGTAGGGTGCTGCGCTGTACGTGGTGTGGCGGGGACTCCGCTCGGCGGAACCGTGCCCTCGCGGGCTGCCGCCGGTCCCCGTCCGCAATGACCGGCAGCGATAAGGAGCCAGCGTGCTCGATCAAGGCGCACCCCCGCACGACCGCACAGCGACCGCCCCCGCGTCCCCGGGCGTCGCCGCGCGCCTCATGCGGCGCAAGCCCGTGGAACGCCTGGTCGCGGAGGGCGGCCACGGCGAGGGAGGAACGCTGCGGCGCTCCCTCGGGCTGTGGCAGCTGACCATGATCAGCATCGGTGCCACGCTCGGCACCGGCATCTTCGTCGTCCTCGGCGAGGCCGTCCCGAAGGCGGGCCCGGCCGTCGTCCTGTCCTTCGTGATCGCGGGCCTCACCGCGCTGTTCTCGGCCCTGTCCTACGCCGAGCTGGCGGGCACCATCCCGGTCTCCGGGTCCTCGTACTCGTACGCATACGCAACCATGGGCGAACTGATCGCCTGGGTCTGCGGCTGGTGTCTGCTGCTGGAGTACGGCGTCTCGGTCGCCGCCGTGGCCGTCGGCTGGGGCGAATACCTCAACGAGCTGCTGTCCGGCACCATCGGGGTCACCCTTCCGAATGCCCTGGCCAACCCGCCCGGCGTCGACGGCGGCGTCTTCAACCTGCCCGCGCTGATCGTCGTCCTGCTCGCGATGGCGTTCCTGCTCGGCGGCGCCAAGGAGTCCGCGCGGGCCAACACCGTCATGGTGTGCGTGAAGATCGCCGCGCTGATCCTGTTCTGCGCGATCGGCTTCATGGGCTTCAAGTCCGGCAACTACTCCCACTTCATGCCGCTCGGCATGGGCGGTGTCAGCGCGGCCGGCGCCACGCTGTTCTTCTCCTACATCGGCTTCGACGCCGCCTCCACCGCGGGCGAGGAGGCCAAGAACGCCCAGCGCGACCTGCCGCGCGCGATCATGCTCTCCCTGGTCATCGTGACCGCCCTGTACGTGCTGGTCGCGGCCGTCGCCGTCGGTGCCAAGCCGTGGCGGAGCTTCAACGACTCCGAGGCCGCGCTCGCCCAGATCATGACGGACGTCACGGGGCAGAGCTTCTGGGGCACCCTGCTCGCCTTCTGCGCCGTCATCGCCATCGCGAGCGTCGTGCTGACCGTGCTCTACGGCCAGACCCGCATCCTGTTCGCCATGTCCCGCGACGGTCTGGTGCCCAAGGTGTTCGCCAAGGTCCACCCGAAGACCGGCGCCCCGCGCGCCAACACGGTCATCGTCTCGGTGTTCTGTGGTGTCCTCGCCGCCGCGATCCCGCTGGGCCAGCTGGCGGACGCCACCAGCATCGGCACGCTGTTCGCCTTCGCGCTGGTCAATGTCGCCGTGGTCGTGCTGCGCCGGACGCGCCCGAACATGAAGCGGACCTTCCGGGTGCCGCTGGTGTGGGTGCTGCCCGCGCTGGGCTTCCTGTGCTGCGCCTGGATGATGGCCAGCCTCTCCGCCGTCACCTGGGTCGTGTTCGGTGTCTGGATGGCCGTCGGGCTCGTGTTCTACTTCGTATACGGCTATCGCCGTTCCCGTCTCGCCGCGGACACGGACCTCGCGGTGACGGCGGAGAAGTGACCGAACCGAAGAAGTGAACCACCCCCTGTGCTGAACGATCTCGACGAACGCATCGTGCACGCCCTCGCCGAGGACGCCCGCCGCTCCTACGCGGACATCGGGCAGTTGGTCGGCCTGTCCGCGCCCGCCGTCAAGCGGCGCGTGGACCGGCTGCGGGCCACCGGAGCCATCACCGGATTCACCGTGCGGGTGGACCCGGCGGCGCTCGGCTGGGAGACCGAGGGGTTCATAGAGATCTACTGCCGGCGCAACACCTCGCCGGAGACCATTCAACGGGGCCTGGAGCGCTACCAGGAGGTCGTGGCCGCGTCGACCGTCACCGGGGACGCGGACGCGATCGCCCAGGTGTTCGCCTCCGACATGCGCCACTTCGAGCGGGTGCTGGAGCGGATCGCCGGGGAGCCGTTCGTGGAGCGCACCAAGTCGGTGCTGGTGCTGTCGCCGTTGCTGCGCCGCTTCTCCTCCGGGGCGCCCGGGTAGGGGCGGCTTCCGGGGAGGGGCGGCTTGCGGACAGGGGCGGCTGCCGGGCCGGGGCACATCGCTGTGTGCGCCCCGGTCCCTATTCCGCCGTCTTCCGCGCCAACGCGTTGTTGTCCATCGAGTTGTGCACGCTGAAGCTCACCGCGTCCGACCGGTAACGGTCGTCCGACCACTCCACCGGCCGCCCCTCACGCGTCGTCGTCACCCGGCGGACCCGCAGCAGCGGACTGGTACGGCGCACCCCCAGCAGCTCCGCGTCCTGCGCGCCCGCGGCCACCGCGTCGATGATGTGCTCGCCGTACGCGAATACCAGTCCCGTGTCGTCGTACAGGCGTTGGGTGACGGACGCGCAGTCCGGCTCGATCGACTCCACCGCCGGGGAGATCCAGTCGGCGTACACCGTCCGCTCCAGCAGCACCGGCTCGCCGTCCAGGCCACGGGTGCGCAGGACGTGCAACACCGGGGTTCCGACCGGGAGTTGGAGGCGTACGGCATCCTCCTGCGTGGCCGGGCGGTACTCCTGGGACACGACGTGGCCCGTCGCCTCGCGGCCCATCGCCCGCGCCCACTGGGCGAAGCTGCGCAGTTCCTCGAAGCTCTGGCTGCGGCGGCTGGCCAGCACCACGCGGCGGGCGCCCTGCCGGGAGCCGATCAGCCCCTCGGTGGTCAGGGTGGCGACGGCCTGACGGACCGTGCCGCGCGAGACGCCGTAGTGCGCGGCCAGCTCCGACTCCGAGGGCAGCCGGCTGCCGACCGTGTACTGCTCGCGGTCGATCGCCCGCCGCAGCTCGTCGGCGATCTCCTCGTGTCGCGCCGTCATGCTTCCCCTCTGCTCAGGTCGCTGTGCACAGCGTGACCAGCCTAATCGAGACCTGAGCGTGATCTGCAACGGTCTGGATTGTGCAGCCAAGCACGGGCCAAAGTTTCGCTCCCGTTTACAGACAGGACACCACGGCCGGGCGTACTGTGACGCAACTTGTTCAGACAAGTTCTCCGCACTGCCTCAACCCTCGTGTGCACCCCTGGAGAGACCGTGACCGTGTCCCTGCCGAGAAACGCCGTCCTCGGCGGCTCCATCGCCGTCGTCGCCGCGTTCGCGCTGAGCGCCTGCGGCGCCGCCCCCGACAAGGCGTCGACCACCACCAAGGACGGCAAGAGCGCCGCCACCGCCACCTCCGCGGCCGACTTCGGCGGCATGGACGCCCTGGTCAAGGCGGCCAAGAAGGAGGGCACGCTGCACATCATCGCGGTGCCCCGCGACTGGGCCAACTACGGCGCGATCATCGACGGCTTCCAGAAGAAGTACGGCATCAAGATCGAGGACGAGAGCCCCGACGGCTCCAGCCAGGACGAGATCAACGCCGTCACCACCCGCAAGGGCCAGGACCGGACCCCCGACGTCCTCGACCTCGGCAGCTCGTTCGCGCTGAGCGCCGCCCAGCAGGGCCTCCTCGCGCCGTACAAGGTCGCCTCCTACGCCGACATCCCCACGGCCCAGAAGGACCCGCAGGCCCGCTGGTACAACGACTACGGCGGCTACATCTCCATCGGCTGCGACGCCAAGCGGGTCAAGAGCTGCCCGACCACCTTCAAGGACCTGCTCAAGCCCCAGTACAAGGGCCAGGTCGCCCTCAACGGCAACCCCACCAAGTCCGGCTCCGCCTTCGGCGGCGTCTACGCGGCGGCCCTCGCGAAGGGCGGCTCCTTCGACGACATCCAGCCCGGCCTGGACTTCTTCGCCGAGCTGAAGAAGAACGGCAACTACACGCCCGTCGAGTCCACCCCGGCCACCGTCGAGAAGGGCGAGACGCCGATCTCGATCGACTGGGACTACCTGAACGCCGGGTACGCCGACGAGTTCAAGTCCAAGGGCCTGGACTGGAAGGTCGCCATCCCGACCGACGGACAGTACGCCCAGTACTACTCCCAGGCCATCAACAAGGACGCCCCGCACCCGGCCGCCGCCCGCCTGTGGCAGGAGTACCTCTACAGCGCCGAGGGCCAGAACCTGTGGCTCAAGGGCTACGCCCGCCCGGCCCTGATGGCGGCCATGGACAAGGCCGGCACCCTCGACAAGACCGCCGCGGCCAAGCTGCCCGAGGTCACCGGCACGCCCTCCTTCCCGACCGAGACCCAGCAGAGCAAGGCCAAGACGGTCCTCGCGCAGGGCTGGGGGAAGGCCGTCTCCGGATGACCGCCGCTCTCCCGCGTGCGGACGTGGCGCCCGTCGCTTCGGCGAAGCGGCGGCGCCGCGCCCCCGGCTGGCTCGCCGTGGTGCCGCTGCTGGTGTTCGCGGCCGTCGCCTTCGGCCTGCCCGCCTCCGCCATCCTCGACGGAGCCTTCACGGTCGGGGGCCGCTACGGCGCGCAGAACCTGACCACCTCGCTGCAGGGCCCGTACCTCACCGCCCTGCTCGGCAGCGTCAAGCTGTCCGCGCTCTCCGCCGTGCTCGGCGCCGTGCTCGGGCTGCCGCTCGCCCAGGCCGTGGTCAGCTCGCGCTCCCGCTGGCTGCGCGAGGCCGTGCTGACCGCCTCCGGTGTGCTCGCCAACTTCGGCGGCGTCCCGCTGGCCTTCGCCTTCGTCGCCACCCTCGGCAACGCGGGTGTCCTCACCGTCCACCTGGGCCTGAAGGACAGCGGCTGGGACCTCTACAGCTTCTGGGGCCTGGTCCTCGTCTACCTGTACTTCCTCATCCCGCTCATGGTCCTCACCATCACCCCGGCGCTGGACGGCCTGCGCACCCAGTGGCGGGAGGCCGCGCTGAACAACGGCGCCACCGGCGTGCAGTACTGGCGCCATGTGGCCCTGCCCGTCCTCGCGCCCTCGCTGCTCGGCGGACTGGTCCTGCTGTTCGGCAGCGCCTTCGCCGCCTACGCCACCGCCGCCGCGATGGTCGGCAGCGCGGTCCCGCTGGTCACCCTGCAGATCGCCGACGCCCTGTCCGGCAACGTGCTGGTCGGCCAGGAGAACGTCGCCCTCGCCCTCAGCCTCGACATGGTCCTGGTCGCGGGCCTGGTGATGGCCGTGTACCTGCCCCTGCAACGACGGAGCGCCCGATGGCTCGACGCCTGACCCCCTGGCGCTGGGCCGTCCTCGGCCTGGCCGCGCTGTACTTCCTGGTGCCGCTCGCCGCCTCCGTGGTCTTCACGGTCGACGTGCCCGGCCAGGGCGTCACCTTCGACGCCTACACCAAGATCCTCTCCGCCGACGGGTTCCTCCCCAGCCTGCTGCTCTCGCTGGAGCTGTCCGTCGCCACCATCGCCGTCGTCCTGCTGCTGCTGGTGCCCGCCGTGGTCGCGCTCAGGCTCGGCGCGCCCCGGCTGCGTCCGGTGGTGGAGGTGGTCTGCTCGCTGCCGCTCGTGGTGCCGCCGATCGCGTTCGTCGCCGGCATCGCCACCGTCCTGAAGTGGGGCCCGGAGCATCTCTCCCGGACCCCCCTGTTCCAGACGTTCGTGGCGATCCAGAACCCGGACTTCCCGGTCGTACTGGTCCTCGCCTACGTCGTGATGGCGCTGCCGTTCGTGTACCGGGCGCTGGACGCGGGCCTGCGTGCCATCGACGTCCGCACCCTCGTCGAGGCCGCCCGCAGCTGCGGGGCGTCCTGGCCGCAGGCCCTCGTCCGGGCGATCCTGCCCAATCTGCGCGGAGCGCTGCTGAACGCCTCCTTCCTCACCCTGGCCCTGGTGCTCGGCGAGTTCACGGTCTCCCATCTGCTCGGCTACACCCCCTTCGCCGTGTGGATCTACAACGTCGGCGGCGAACAGGCCCAGATGTCCGTCGCCGTCTCCGTGCTGAGCCTGCTCGTCACCTGGGCCCTGCTCCTCGCGCTCGCCGGTGCCGGCGGACGCACCCGAACCGCTTCCTCCCGGGGATGACACACACCATGACCGCCACCACGCTCGAGAAGGCCGCGGCCGAGAAGGCCGCCACCGTCGAATTCCGGGGACTGCGAAGGGAGTTCGGTGCGACCGTCGCCCTCGACGGCCTCGACCTCACCGTCCGCCCGGGGGAGTTCCTGGCCCTGCTCGGCCCGTCCGGCTGCGGCAAGACCACCGCGCTGCGCATGCTCGCCGGCTTCGAACACCCTGACTCCGGCGCGGTGCTGGTGGACGGCGAGGACGTCACACACGTCCCGGCCCACCGCCGCGACGCCGGCATGGTCTTCCAGTCGTACAGCCTCTTCCCGCACCTGAACGCCGTGGACAACGTGGCCTTCGGGCTGCGCATGCGCGGCGTCCGGACGGCCGAACGGCGCTCCCGGGCGGCCGAGTTGCTGGAGCTGGTCGGCCTCGGTGACAAGGGCGAACGGTACCCGCACCAGCTGTCCGGCGGGCAGCAGCAGCGCATCGCGCTGGCCCGCGCCCTCGCCCTGCGCCCCCGTGTGCTGCTGCTGGACGAGCCGCTGTCGGCCCTCGACGCGAAGGTGCGGCTCACCCTGCGCGAGGAGATCCGCCGCCTGCAGCAGGAACTCGGCATCACGACCCTGTTCGTCACCCACGACCAGGAAGAGGCCCTCTCCATCGCCGACCGGGTCGCCGTCATGCGCGCCGGGCGCCTCGAACAGTGCGCCGGGCCCGCCGAGTTGTACGGCCGTCCCGCCACCGCCTTCGTCGCCGAGTTCGTCGGCACGATGAGCCGGATCCCGGGCGCGCTGAAGGACGGCACGGTCGAGGTGCTCGGACAGCGGCTGCCCGCCGAGGGCGAGATGCCGGACGGGGACGTGCACGTGCTGGTACGGCCCGAGGCCGTCCGGGTGCGGGCCGACGAGGAGGGCACCGCCCGGGTCGTCGCCACCGCCTTCCTGGGCGCCGTCGTCCGGGTCACCGTACGGCTCGCCGACGGCACCGAGGTCAAGGCCGACCTGCCCGCCCACGAGGCCGCCGGGCTCGGCGCCGGAGCGGCCGTCGGCGTGTCGCTGCCGGAGCGCCCGGTGCTGGTGGCCGAACGTACCCAGAAGTGAGGAACGACAGAAACGTGATCCCCCACACCCCCACACTCCCGCTGCAGGCCGTCCTGTTCGACATGGACGGCACGCTCGTCGACACCGAGCAGCTGTGGTGGGAGGCGGTCGAGCAGGTCGCCGGGCGCCCGCTGACCGATGCCGACCAGCCCGACGTGCTCGGCCGCCCCGTCGAGCACACCGCCGCCTGGCTCGCCGGAGCCACCGGCAGGGCCGGCGCGGAACTGGCCGCCGAGCTGCACCGCGAGTTCGCCGAGCGCGTCCGCACCGGGATCGTGCCCCGCCCCGGCGCCCTGGACCTGCTGGACGCGCTGGCCGCCGCGGGACTCCCCGCCGCCCTGGTCACCGCGTCCCCCCGCGCGGTCGCCGAGGTCGTCCTCGACGCCCTGGGCGCCCACCGGTTCGCGGCCACCGTCACCGCCGACGACACCGCCCGCACCAAGCCCGCCCCCGACCCCTACCTCGCCGCCTGCCGCGCCCTCGGGGTGGACCCGTCGGCCTGCGTCGCGGTCGAGGACACCGAGACCGGCGTGGCCTCCGCCGAGGCCGCCGGGTGCGCCGTACTCGCGGTGCCGTCGCTCGCCCCGATCGGCGCCGCGCCCGGCCGGATCGTGCGCGACAGCCTGGCCGGGACCACGGTGGAGGAGCTGAGCCGCATGGTCGTGCCCGCCCTGACGGTCATGAGCTGGAACCTGTGGCTGGGCGGCAGCCGGGTCGACGACCACCGGGCCAAGCAGCTCAAGGCGATCCTGGAGAGCGGCGCGGACGTCGTCGGGCTCCAGGAGACCGCGGGCACCGCCACCCAGGAGCTGGCCGAGGCCCTCGGCTGGCACCACCACCGGGCCGGCGAGAACCTCGGCATCCTCAGCCGCCACCCCATCACCGCCCGCCACGGCGACCCGGACGTCGGCTTCTACGGCGCCGCGGGCGTCCGGATCGCCGTGGCCCCCGGCCGCGAGGTCGACGTGTGGACCGCGCACCTGCACTACACGCCGTACGGCCCCTACGAGTCCGCCTTCGACGGGCTGCCGGCGGACCAGCTGATCGCCCATGAGGAGCTGCGGCTCGCGCAGCTGCGGGACGCCCTGCACCACATCGGCGCGGCCTCGTCCGACGGGGTCCCGGTCGTCCTCGTCGGCGACTTCAACTGCCCCTCGCACCTGGACCGGACGGACGTGGAGTGGCCGGTGACGAAGGCGGCCGAGGAGGCGGGCTTCGCCGACTCCTTCCGCGAGGCCCACCCCGACCCCGCTGCCGAGCCCGGACACACCTGGTCGCCGATCCATCCCGTCCACGAGGACGGCAGCGGGCGGCCCGAGCCGCAGGACCGTATCGACTACGTCCTGCACCGGGGCCTGACCGTGCGGAACGCGCGCACCCTGGTCACCGGCACCCCGCGCCCCTGGCCGGACGTGGCGGGCAACGACTGGCCCTCCGACCACGCGGCGGTTGTCACCACCTTCGCGCCGTCACCGAGGTGACCCCGGGTTACCGCAGGTCACCATTGCGGTGCGGGGCGCCCGTCCCGTAGGTTGTGCCGCACTTTCTACTGACTGGTAACTCCGGCAGGTATCCATGCGCTGGCCCCTCGGCCGTCCCACCACCGTCCGCACGCGGATCGTGGCGCTCGCGCTCGCCCCGGCCCTCGCGCTGACGGGTCTGTGGAGCTTCGCCATGTGGTCCGTCACCGGCGAGCTGCGCGCGCTGGTCCGGCTCCAGGGGGTGTACGAGGACTTCGGCACCCCCGTGGACACCGCGATCGGACAGATCCAGATCGAACGCCGGATGTCCGCCGCCTACCTGGGCGCCGGCCTCGACACGACGGCCGCGGGGGAGCTGCTCGGGCAGCAGCGCCGTACCGACCGGGCCGTGGACGCCATGCGGCAGGCGGTCCAGGACGGCGACCGGGACCGGCTCACGGCGCGTCAGCGGCACTCGCTCGACACCGTGGTCGCGGCCACCGGGAAACTGGAGGGGCTGCGCGAGCGGGTGCTGTCCCGGCACGTCACCTGGGACCGCGCCGTGGCCGAGTACAGCGCGCTCGTGGAGCCCGGCTTCGACGTGCAGTCCTCACTGACCGCCCTGCAGGCCGGACAGCTGGCGCGCGAGGCGCAGGTCGTCACCGAACTGGTGCGGGTGCGGGAGTTCGTCTCGCGGGAGGACGCGCTGGTCGCCGGCGCGCGGGCGGCCGGCACCCTGACCGACGGGCAGTACGACACCCTCACCGCGACCGTCGAGGACCGCCGCGTCTTCGAGCGGACGTACGTGCCGGACCTGCCCGCCGACTCCCGGGCCCTGTTCGAGGGGTTCCAGCGCGGGGACCTGTACCGGTCGCTGGCGCGCGGCGAGGACGCGCTGCTGCGGGCCGGGGCCGGCGGGGCCGGCAAGGCCGTCGCCGCCGACACCTGGCGGTCCACCACGGACCGGGCCGTCAAGCGGTACATGCAGCTGTGCACGCGGGCCGCCGAGAACTCCGCAGCGCGCGGACGGGCCTTCGCCTACCACGAGCTCACCAAGGCGGCCGTGGTCGGCGCGGTCGGACTGGCCGCCGCGGCGCTGTCGCTGTGGTTCGCGGTGCGCGGTGCCCGGCGGATCTCGCGCCGCCTGGAGACCCTGCGGGACGCGGCCGACGTCCTGACCGCACGGCAACTGCCGGACGTGGTGCGCCGGCTGAGCGCCGGTGAGGACGTGGACGCGCTGACCGAGGCGCCGCCGCTCGCCGCCGACGAGATCCACGACGACGAGATCGGGCAGGTCGGCCGGTCCTTCAACACCGCACGCCTGGCCGCCGTCGAGGCCGCCGTCACCCAGGCCGGCCTGCGCCGGGGCCTGTTCGCCGTCCTGCTCACCATCGCCCGCCGGAACCAGGCGCTGGTGCACCGGCAGTTGAAGCTCGTGGACACACTGGAGCGGCGCACCGAGGACCCGGACATCCTGCGCGAGCTGTTCCGCATCGACCATCTGACCACGCGCATGCGGCGGCACGCGGAGAGCCTGATCATCCTCTCCGGCGCCGCGCCCGGCCGCCGCTGGCGCCGGCCCGTGCCGGTCGCGGACGTCGTCGCCTCGGCGGTCGGTGAGATCGAGGACTACGCGCGCGTGGTCGTACCGCCGATGCCCGAGCTGGGCGTCGCCGCGGACGCCGTGGCCGACGTGGTCCACCTCGTCGCCGAACTCCTGGAGAACGCCACGGTGTTCTCGCCGCCGCACACACAGGTCACCCTGCGTCCCGGGCGGGTCGGCAGCGGTTTCGTGCTGGAGATCGACGACCGGGGGCTGGGCCTGGACGCCGAGGCGCGCGCCGGGGCCCACCGGACCCTCACCGACCCCGACACCTTCGACCCCACCCGCCACGACCGCCTCGGCCTCTACGTCGTCGGCCGCCTCGCCGCCCGGCACGGCATCGAGGTGAGCCTGCGGGATTCGCCGTACGGCGGCACGACGGCCGTGGTGCGGCTGCCCTCGGCCGTCCTGGCGGAGCCCGAACCGGTGACCGCGGGGGCGGGGTCCCGGGCGGGCCGCGGGGAATCCGTGGGGGCCGAGGCGGAGCCCACGGGGGCCGAGGCGAGGCCCGTGGGGACAGGGGCGAGGCCCGTAGGGGCGGGGGCGGCGGGGCAGGCCGAGCCCGCCGGAGCCACCGCCGTCGTACGGGAGCTGCCGTCCAGGAAGCGGACCGGGCCCCGGCCCGCCGCGGCGCGGGGCTTTTCGTCCAAGGAATCGTCCAAGGAATCGTCCAAGGAGTCGTCCGAGGCCGGGGAGCGGGACGGGCGGTCCGGGGGGCCGTCGACGGCCGGGCCGCGGGCCGAGGCCGTTCGGGAGCTGCCCGTGGAGCCACGGCCCGCCTCCGAGCCCGGTGGCGTCCCCGCGCTGCCGAGCCGGATCCGGCAGGCCTCCCTCGTACCCGAGCTGCGCGAGGACCCAGCGCCCCGGGAGGAGGCCCCGGAGCGCGCGGTGGACGCCGACGAGATGCGGGCCATCTTCGGCGCGTTCCAGCGGGGGCTGGAGCGCGGGCGCCAGGGGATGCCCGTGGCGGGTGACGCCGAGGGCGCGGCGGGCGCCGTGGCAGGTACGGCGGGAGGTACGGCACGCGAGGCGACCACCACCGACGGTCACACTCAGGGCGCTTCCGGCGCTTGCGGCACTTCCGGCTCTCCGGCCGTGCGCGCGGCCGGTGGCGCGGGCGAGCCGGCCGAGGCCGCCGCGAGTGAGGCGACCACCGGCGACGGCACTCGTGAGTCGGCCGCCGCCCGGCGCCACCTGCCCCCCGACCGCACCGGCGCCGCCCCCGGCACGCCCCGCTACACGACAGCCGGCGTCCCGGATCACGCGCCTGCAGCGGACGCCCCGGATCACGCGCCCCCAGCCATCGACGAAGGGACGGACACCGACGATGCACGGTGACGACGACCAGGCACCCGAGAACCCCGCCGCGCCCGGTACCGGTCTCGACTGGCTGCTCGACGACCTCGTGGCGCGTACCGAGCACGTCCGCCAGGCCGTTCTGCTCACCGCCGACGGCCTCCCGCTGAGCAGTTCCGAGGGCATGCGCCGCCGGGACATCGAGCACCTGGCCGCGGTCTGCTCCGGCTTCCACGGGCTCGCCCGCTCGGCGGGGGAGCGGTTCGCCGCGGGCCGGGTGCGGCAGACCATGGTCATGCTGGACGACGCCTACCTCTTCATCACCCCGGCCGGGCACGGCAGCCGGCTCGCCGTGCTGAGCGAGGCCCGGACCGACGTCGGGCAGCTCGCCCACGAGATGGCCCTGCTCGTCCGCCGGCTCGGCCGCCACCTGGACGCGGCCGCCCGCACCACCCCATGATCCCGCCGTGAGCGACGAGCACTGGTACGAGGACGAGACCGGGTCGATGGTGCGCCCCTACACGGTGACCCGGGGCCGCACCCGGCCCGCGGACGGACATGCCATCGACCTGATGTCCCGGGTCACCGCGCTGGAGACCGACGCGCCGGGCCCCGCGGTCGACCACGCCCGTGCCGCGCTGTTCGAGCTGATCCGGCGCGGCCCGCGCCCCGTCGTGGAGCTGGCCGCGGACGCCGACCTGCCGCTGACCGTGGTCCGCGTCCTGCTCGGCGACCTGGCCGAGGCGGGCCTGATCCGCATCGACCCGCCCCGCCGCCTCTCGGCCGCGGGCCCGGCCACCGACCCGGAGCTGCTGCGGGAGATCATGCAGCGGCTGAAGGAGCTGTAGGCCGGTACCGCACCACGCTCACAGCGCCGGGTTCCACGGGACGACCGTGAAGTCACCCGTGCCCTGCTTCACCTTCTCGAAGGGAGCCGACGACACGCACGGCGGCAGGTCGGCGGTGTCCGTGGGGCTGCCGACCCCGGCCCAGCTGTAGCCCAGCCGGTCCTGCCGGCCGAGGTCGTGGACGGTGACACCCACCCGCTTGCCCTTGGCACCCGGCAGGTCCGACGCCGTGATCACACCGGAGACGACGGCCACCTTGCCGCCGGTGACCAGGCAGTCCACCTTCGCCTCGGCCCAGGCGCCGTCGCCGTGCAAGTAGTGGCTGAACCGGAAGGTGCCCGTGGCCTTCCGCGGGTTCCCGGTGTCCCGCGCGGCCAGGTGCGCGTCGAACGAGAAGGTGATGTCGTCCCCGGCCGACCGGTACAGCTTTGCGGTTCCGGTGAGCGAGGCGGCCTCGCGCTGGGGATGATGCATCCCGGCTCCCGAGGCCACCGCCACTCCGGTCGTCCCGGCGGCGATGAGCAGGCCGGTGGCGAAGGAGACGGCAGCGATCTTCGTACGGCGCTTCATGACGGTCCTTTCCGCAGGTCAAGCGCGTGAACTGAACGCTCACCACTCTTCCCGGACCGCACCGTCCGCACATCGCCCCATGGGCGGCACCCCGCCTCCCCCGTGCGGCGGGGAAGCCCACGGACCCCCTACGCCGCGGGGAGGACGGGCACGGCCGCTCGCGGCGTGCAACGAATCGCCGTCCGGCGCCCGCTTCACGCAACGAACCGCGCACCGGCGCGCAACGGCTCCTTCTTGTACGGCCGCGCGCGCCGACCGTACCTTCTAACTGGCCCCCAAAACTCCCATTCCGGTGAGGACCCCGCATGCGCACCGCCCTGCTCCAGAGCTCCGGCCGCCCCGGCTCCGTCGCCGAGAACCTCAAGGTCCTCGACGCGGCCGCGGGACGTGCCGCCGCCGCGGGCGCCGCGCTGCTGGCGGCGCCGGAGATGTTCCTGACCGGGTACGCGATCGGCGACGACATCGCCCGCCTCGCCGAGCCCGCCGACGGCGCCTCCGCCGACGCGCTCGCCGAGATCGCCACCCGGCACGGGCTGGCCCTCGTCTACGGCTACCCGGAGCGGGACGGCGAGACCGTCTACAACTCCGCCCAGCTGATCTCCGCCGACGGCACCCGCCTCGCGAACTACCGCAAGACCCATCTCTTCGGCTGCGCCGAGCGCGACCACTTCACCCCCGGCGAGCAGTCGCTCGTCCAGGCCCGGCTCGGTGGCCTGACCGTCGGCATCATGATCTGCTACGACGTCGAGTTCCCGGAGAACGCCCGCGCCCACGCCCTGGCCGGCACCGACCTGCTCGTCGTGCCGACGGCGAACATGCACCCGTTCCAGTTCGTCGCCGAGGCGATGGTGCCGGTGCGTGCCTGGGAGAACCAGATGTACGTCGCGTACGTCAACCGGGTCGGCGCGGAGGGCGAGTTCGAGTTCTTCGGACTGTCCGCCCTGGCCGGGCCCGACGGGATCGCCCGCAGCCGCGCCGGCCGCGGCGAGGAACTGATCGTCGCCGACGTCGACCCCGCCTTCCTCGCCGCCTCCCGCGAGGCCAACCCGTACCTGAAGGACCGCCGCCCCGGTCTGTACGGGTCCCTCGTCTGAACCCCCCGAGCCTCCCCCCGAACCACCCCCGCGCAAGGAGTCCGTACCCCATGACGTCCACGGTGCCCAACGCCGTCGAGCACACCGACGAGCAGCAGCCGCCGATCACCATGTTCGGCCCGGACTTCCCCTACGCCTACGACGACTTCCTCGCCCACCCCGCGGGCCTCGGTCAGATACCCGCGACCGAGCACGGCACCGAGGTCGCGATCATCGGCGGCGGTCTGTCCGGCGTCGTGGCCGCGTACGAGCTGATGAAGATGGGCCTCAAGCCCGTCGTCTACGAGGCCGACCAGCTCGGCGGCCGGCTGCGCACCGTCGGCTTCGAGGGCTGCGACGAGGAGCTCAACTGCGAGCTGGGCGCGATGCGCTTCCCGCCGTCCTCCACCGCCCTCCAGCACTACATCGACATGGTCGGCCTGGAGACCAGGCCCTTCCCGAACCCGCTGGCCGAGGCCACCCCCTCGACCGTCGTGGACCTCAAGGGCGAGTCGCACTACGCCGAGACCGTCGCCGACCTGCCCCAGGTGTACCGGGACGTCGCCGACGCCTGGAACAAGTGCCTGGAAGAGGGCGCCGACTTCTCCGACATGAACCGCGCCATGCGCGAACGGGACGTCCCGCGCATCCGCGAGATCTGGGCGAAGCTCGTCGACAAGCTCGACAACCAGACCTTCTACGGCTTCCTCTGCGACTCCGAGGCCTTCAAGTCCTTCCGGCACCGCGAGATCTTCGGCCAGGTCGGCTTCGGCACCGGCGGCTGGGACACCGACTTCCCGAACTCCATTCTGGAGATCCTGCGCGTCGTCTACACCGAGGCCGACGACCACCACCGCGGCATCGTCGGCGGCTCCCAGCAGCTGCCGCTGCGCCTGTGGGAGCGCGAGCCGGAGAAGATCGTCCACTGGCCGTACGGCACCTCGCTGAAGTCCCTGCACATGGACGGCGAGCCCAAGCCGGCCGTGACCCGGCTGCACCGCACCGCGGGCAACCAGATCACCGTGACCGACGCGAACGGCGACATCCGCACCTACAAGGCGGCCGTCTTCACCGCCCAGTCCTGGATGCTGCTGTCCAAGATCGCCTGCGACGACTCGCTGTTCCCGATCGACCACTGGACGGCGATCGAGCGCACCCACTACATGGAGTCCTCGAAGCTGTTCGTTCCCGTCGACCGGCCGTTCTGGCTGGACAAGGACGAGGAGACCGGCCGGGACGTCATGTCGATGACGCTCACCGACCGCATGACCCGCGGCACCTACCTGCTGGACGACGGCCCGGACAAGCCCGCCGTGATCTGCCTGTCCTACACCTGGTGCGACGACAGCCTGAAGTGGCTCCCGCTGTCCGCGAACGAGCGGATGGAGGTCATGCTGAAGTCGCTCGGCGAGATCTACCCGAAGGTCGACATCAGGAAGCACATCATCGGCAACCCGGTGACGGTGTCCTGGGAGAACGAGCCCTACTTCATGGGCGCGTTCAAGGCCAACCTGCCGGGCCACTACCGCTACCAGCGGCGCCTGTTCACGCACTTCATGCAGGACCGGCTGCCCGAGGACAAGCGCGGCATCTTCCTCGCCGGCGACGACATCTCCTGGACGGCCGGCTGGGCCGAGGGCGCGATCCAGACCGCGCTGAACGCGGTCTGGGGCGTCATGCACCACCTCGGCGGCGGGACCGACACGACGAACCCCGGCCCGGGTGACGTCTACGACGAGATCGCCCCCGTGGAGCTGCCCGAGGACTGACCGGGAGAGCGAGCAAGGACCAAGGCGTGGGCGGCCGGCCTCAGACTCCGGCCGCCCGCGCCTTTTCCAAAACCTCCGCGGCGACGTCCTTCAGCTCCTGGGCGTCCCGCGCGGTGCCCTGGAGGTCGATGAGGATCTCGTCCAGCCCGATCGCCGCGTGCTCCGCCAGGTCCTCGACGATCTGGTCGACGCTGCCCTGGAAGGGACGGCGGTCCGCGCCCTCGTACGCCTTGGGCAGGCGGACGGTGTTCACCCGCAGGACCGTCCGGATCGGCTCCGTGCGCCCCCGCTCCTCGGCCAGGTCCCGCAGCTGCCGCCACTGGGCGGCGATCTGCTCGGCCCCCATGCCCACCGGCAGCCATCCGTCGGCGTGGTCCACCAGACGGCGCCACGCCCGCCGGTTGCCCGCGGCGAGCAGGATCGGGATCGGCCGGGCCGGCTTGGGGCCGACCACCGCGGACGCGATCTTCGTCAGCCGGCCGTCGTGGACCACCGGATCAGGCCCCCACACCGCCCGGCACACCGCGATGATCTCGTCCAGCACGGCGCCCCGCTCCTCGATCGGACCGACGCCCGAGGCCGCGTACTCGTCGGTCGACCAGCCGGTGCCGAGGCCCGCGATCACCCGGCCGCCGCTCGCCGCGTCCAGCGAGGCCAGGGACTTGGCGAGCTGGAACGGCAGGTGCAGCGGCGCCACCAGGACGCTGGAGCCCAGCTCCGCCCGCTCGGTGGCCGCGGCGGCCAGGGTGAGGGTGACCAGCGGGTCCGCCACGCTGCGGTACTGGTCGGGCCAGGGCAGGCCCTCGATGCCGTACAGCCCCTGAGTGGCCGGCTCGGGGAACAGCGCTCTCTCGAAGACCCACAGGCTGTCGTATCCGACCGCCTCGGCGGCGCGGGCCACATCGGGTACGTCCGTGCCGATGGAGTACTGCCGCATCTGGGGAAGGCCGAGACCGAGCCGGGTCGTCATACCGCCACCACTCCTCCGCGATCGGGTGTCATCCCGTCAACGCCTCCTGGGGTCGCGGAAGTTCCGGGGCGTCCCGATCAGTCCGTGAGCGGAGTGAGCAGCATCCGCCCCGCGAACCCCACCGCCGTGTCCAGCCGCCCGGTGAACTCCTCGGCCATGTCGCTCCAGTGGCGCAGGGTCCACAGGGTCCGCGCGGCCACCCACGCGGCGTCGCGCGCCCGTTCCAGACTCCAGGAGCCCAGCAGATGGGTGAGGGGGTCGGCGATCTGGAGCAGGTCGGGGCCCGGCATCAGATCCTCGCGGATGCGCTCCTCCAGCGAGACGAGCAGGTCGCCCACGCGGTCGAACTCGTCCTCCAGCTCGGGGGGTTCGCAGCCGAGCGCACGGCAGGCGTCGACCACGGCGAGTGCCAGGTCGTGCCCGATGTGCGCGTTGATGCCCGCCAGCGCGAACTGCAGTGGCCGCACCCCGGGATGGCGGCGGAACTGGAACAGGGGGCGCCAGCACGCGGGTGGCCTGCGGTCCGAGGCCGCCGCGTCGACCGCCGCCAGATACCGCTCGGCGAACCGCACGTCCAGCGCCGTCGCCGCCCGTGGATCCGGGAAGTCCCCGCTCCCCAGGCGCCGGTCGATGTCCTCGGTGACGGTGAGGTAGACGCGGTTGAACACGGCGACACCGTCCCGCTCGGGCAGCGTCGCGGCCAGGGTCCGCATCCGGGAGACGACCGTGTCGACAGAAGGGGCGAGGTGTTCCAACCGCGTCATGGAGGAAGGGTGCCAGCCCCGGACCGGCCGGCGTACCGACCGGCCCGGCGCTTCCCCGGAACGGGGGAACGCCGGGGGAGGGGGCAGGAGGGACAGGCCGAGGCCGGCCATCGGCGAGGCGCGCGTCGACGTCTGTCCGTGGGGCACGCTGCCGGGGGAGTCGCGCCGGCGGCACGGCCGCCGCCGGCAGGTTCGGCCCGTCCTGCGGCTACGGCGTGGCGCGCTCGTCCGGCTCGTCGTAGGAGCTGGTGCCCTCGTCCAGGAGCGGCTCCTGCTTCTTCAAGTGGGCCGGGGCGAAGGCGCGCAGCGCGTGGTAGCCGGTGATGACGACCAGGGTGCCGAGGGCGATGCCGCTGAGCGAGAAGGTGCTGGTGAACTTCATGCTGACGTTGCCGACGCCGATGATGATGCCCGCGGCGGCCGGCACCAGGTTCAGCGGGTTGCGCAGATCGACCTTGGCGTTGAGCCAGATCTGGGCGCCGAGCAGGCCGATCATGCCGTAGAGGATCACGGTGATGCCGCCGAGGACCCCGCCCGGGATCGCGGCGACGACCGCGCCGAACTTCGGGCAGACGCCGAAGAGCAGGGCGAAGCCGGCGGCGGCCCAGTAGGCGGCGGTCGAGTAGACGCGGGTCGCGGCCATCACGCCGATGTTCTCGGAGTAGGTGGTGTTCGGCGGGCCGCCCACCGCGGTCGACAGCATCGAGGCGACGCCGTCCGCCGAGATCGCCGTCCCCAGCTTGTCGTCCAGCGGGTCGCCGGTCATCTCGCCGACCGCCTTGACGTGTCCCGCGTTCTCCGCGACCAGGGCGATGACGACGGGCAGCGCCACCAGGACCGCCGACCACTGGAAGGCCGGCCCGTGGAAGTGCGGCAGGCCGATCCAGTCGGCCTTGGAGACACCGGAGAGGTCGAGGCGCCAGTGGTCGGTGACCTTGCCGCTCGGGCTCATGGAGTGGATCTTGCCGAAGATCCGGTCGAAGGCCCAGGAGATGCCGTACCCGAAGACCAGCCCGAGGAAGATCGCGATACGCGACCAGAAGCCGCGCAGACACACCACGGCCAGCCCGGTGAACAGCATGACGAGCAGGGCCGTCCACTGGTCCTGCGGCCAGTAGGTGGACGCGGTCACCGGGGCGAGGTTGAAGCCGATCAGCATGACGACCGCGCCGGTGACGATCGGCGGCATGGCCGCGTGGATGATCCGCGCCCCGAACCGCTGCACGGCGAGGCCCACGAGGAAGAGCACGGCGCCGACCACGAGGACCGCACCGGTCACCGTGGCGCTGGTCCCGCCCTGGGCGCGGATGACGGCGGCCACCCCCACGAACGACAGGGAGCAGCCGAGGTAGCTCGGCACCCGGCCGCGGGTGGCGAGCAGGAAGATCACGGTCGCCACGCCCGACATCATGATCGCCAGGTTCGGGTCGAGGCCCATCAGAACGGGTGCCACGAACGAGGCGCCGAACATGGCGACCACGTGCTGGGCGCCGAGCCCGATCGTGCGGGGCCAGGAGAGCCGTTCGTCCGGCCGTACCACCGCTCCGGGCGCGGGGGTGCGCCCGTCACCGTGCAGTTTCCAGCGCACGCCGAGGTCCATGGTGGGGGTTTCGCTTTCTTACGTACGTGAAGGGTTCCGGACCATTGTCAGGGGTAGCCCGCGGCTCTACGCTCACACGGTCCTCTTTCTGAACGTGATTCATGTAGATGAACAGCCATGAAGGCCAGGGCGGGGCCTGGGCAGGGGCTGCTGAGCGGTCGCTTAGGATGAATCGTCAACAACAGCGATGCTCAGGAGCCCCGCCCGTGACCGCCGAAGCCCCGATCGCCCCCGCCCTCTCCCATGGCCGGCTGGTCCCCGTCACCGTCCACTTCGACGACCTCGACGCGCTCGGACTCCTGCACAATGCCCGCTATCCGCTGATGGTCGAGCGCGCCTGGACCGAGCTGTGGAGCGAGCACGGCGTGCGCTTCGACGGCGACTGGGAGGCCGCGGGCGACGCCTGCAACGCGGTCCGCGAGCTGCGCATCGGCTACGAGGCACCGGTGACCCGCCCAGGCACCTACGCCGTCCACCTCTGGCTGGAACGGCTCGGCACCACCGGCCTCACCTACGGCTTCCGCTTCTGCTCGGCCGACGGCACGCAGACCTACGCACGGGGCACCCGGGTGCTGGTCCGGCTGGACGCGGCGACCCTGCGGCCGGCGCCCTGGAGCGACGCCTTCAGGGCCGCGGGCCGGGAACTGCTGCGGCCCGCTGACTGACCTCGCCCCGGCTCGGGCGCTCGGCGCTGCGCAGCACGCCCGCGCACACCGCGAGCCCGCAGGCCAGCGCCGTCACCACGCAGAACGACACCACCAGACTGGTCGCCTGGGCCACTCCGCCGATCAGGCTCGGCGCGATCAGCCCCGAGGTGTAGGTGATGGTCGCCACGCCCGCGATGGCCTGGCTCGGATTCGGGCCCGCGTGTCCGGCCGCCGCGAAGCACAGCGGCACGACCACCGCGATGCCGAGCCCCATGAGCGCGAACCCGGTCATCGCCACCGCCGGATGCCCCGCCACGACGATCAGCAGACCGCCCAGCACGGCCAGCACCCCGCCGGCACGCACCGTGCGCACCGCCCCGAACCGGTTCACCACCGCGTCCCCGGCGATCCGGGCCACCGCCATGGTCAGCATGAAGCCGGTCGTCGAGGCCGCCGCCAGCGCGGCCGAGCCGTCCAGGCGGTCCCGCAGGAACACCGCCGACCAGTCGAGGCTCGCACCCTCCGCGAACACCGCGCAGAAGCCGACCGCGCCGATCAGCAGGGCCGAGCGGGGCGGCAGTGCGAACCGCGGGGGCGGCTCCTCGTCGTCGGCCGGCTGCACGTCCGGCACCCAGCCGCAGGCCAGCACGCCGAGCACGGTCAGGACGGCCGAGGCGAGCAGGAAGTGCAGGCGGGCGTCCGCTCCCAGGTGCGCGGCGAGCGTGCCGGCCGCCGAGCCGGTCAGGGCGCCCGTGCTCCACATCCCGTGCAGCCCCGACATGATCGACTTGCCGAGCAGCCGCTCGACCTCGACGCCGAGCGCGTTCATCGCGACATCGGCCATGCCCGCGCTCGCGCCGTAGGTGAACATCGCCAGACACAGCGTGTACAGGTTCGGCGCGAGGGACGGCAGGACGAGGGACAGCGTCCACAGGGCGATCAGCCCGCGCAGTGCCGTACGGCTGCCGAAGGTGTGGCTGATCCGGCCCGCCAGCGGCATCGAGCACGAGGCCCCGAAGGCCGTGAACGCCAGCGCGAATCCCAGCTGGCCCGTGCTGAGCGAGGCGTGGTCCTGGATCCAGGGCACGCGGGTGGCGAAGGTGCCGGTCACGGCGCCGTGCACGGCGAACACGGCCGCCACGGCGTATCGGGCGCGCCTGACCTCGTCACGTGCGCGTCCCACGTCACCCATGTTCCAGTCCCTCCCCGGAAGTTCCCCGCCACGGCCGCGCTGCACCGCCGTAAACTATCAGGGACCCTGCCTGATAGAAAGGGAGTATTACGGTCGCCCGTGTCTGGGAGGATTCCGTCATGCCCGCATCACCGAGCACCGCCCGGGCCATCAACGACCGGCTCGCCCTGCGGCTGCTGCAGCAGGAAGGCCCGCTGACGGCGGGACAGTTGAAGCAGCTGACCGGACTGTCCCGGCCGACGGTCGCCGACCTCGTCGAACGGCTCGCCGCCTCCGGCCTGATCACGGTGGTCGGCGAGTCCGGCGAACAGCGCCGGGGACCGAACGCCCGGCTCTACGGCATCGTCGCCGACCGCGCCCACCTCGCCGCGCTCGACGTCCGTACCGGGGGTGTCTTCGTGCTCGTCTCCGACCTGGTGGGGCGGGTGCTCGCCGAGACCTCCGTGCCGATCCGGGGCGACGCCGGCACCGGGCCGGCCGTGGAGCAGGCGGTGGCCGCGGTGGAGCGCACCGCGAAGGAGGCCGGTGCCGACCGGCTGCACACCGTGGGGATCGGCGCACCGGGCCTCATCGACCCGGCCACCGGCGACCTGCGCGACTCCGCGGGCCTGCCCGCCTGGCACCGCAGCCTGGCCGCCGCCCTGCAGGAGCGGCTGCCCGACTCCCGCGTCACCGTGGAGAACGAGACCAACCTCGCCGCGCTCGCCGAACAGCGCGAGGGGGCGGCCCGGGACCGGGACACCTTCGTCCTGCTCTGGCTCGGCCACGGCGTCGGCGCCGCGGTCGTCCTGGACGGCACCCTGCGCCGCGGCGCCTCGGGCGGCACGGGCGAGATCGGCTTCCTGCCGGTCCCGGGCACGGCCTCCCTGCCCTCGACGACGGACTGCGACGGCGGCTTCCACGCGCTGGCCGGGGCGGCGGCGATCGGGGCCCTGGGCCGGGAGTCCGGCCTGCCGGTGCCGGGCACATTGGACGGACCGGGGGCGGCGGTGGTGGTCCGTGGCGCGGTGGCCCGCGTGACGCAAGCGCCCGAGCGGCCGGCCGGGTCGGCGAGCGGCCCCGGCGCGGGTGAGCACTCCGGGGCGGGCACGGGCGAGGCGGTCACCGGGGCGGGCCCGCACGGTGGCGCCGTACCCGGCGATGCTGCTGCCGGCCCCGGCCCCGGCCCCGGCCCGGGTGAGCACTCCGGTGCGGGCCGGCGCGACTCCACCGAGCCCGCCCAGCCCGCCCAGCCCGCCCAGCCCACCGAGTCCACCGAGTCCGCCGAGCCCATCGAGCGCACCGACTCCGCCGAGTCCGTCGAGCCCGTCGAGTCCATCGAGCCCACCGACTCCGCCGAGTCCGTCGAGTCCACCGACTCCGTCGACTCCGCCGAACCCATCGAGTCCGCCGAGTCCGCCGAGTCCACCGAGCCCGCCCAGCCCACCAAGTCCACCGAGTCCGTCGAGTCCACCGAGCCCACCGACTCCACCGAGCCCGCCGACTCCACCGAGCCCACTGAGTCCGCCGAGCCCATCGAGTGTCCGCCCACCGGCCCCGCCCCTGTCGACGCGGGCGCCGCCGCCCGCTTTCTCGACGCCCTCGCCGACCGGATCGTCGTCGGCGTCGCCTCCGTGGTCGCCGTCCTGGACCCGGGATGCGTGGTGCTCGGCGGCGAGGTGGGCCAGGCCGGGGGAGCGGCGCTCGCCCGGCGGGTGGAGGAGCGCCTGCGCCGCATGTCCCCCCTGGCCACCGAGGTACGGGCCAGCGGCCTCGGTGGCGGCGCCGTGCTGCGCGGGGCGCTGCTGACGGCCCGGGAGCGGGCTCAGGACGAGCTGTTCCCGCTGCCGGAGCGGGCCTGAGGGCAGGGACGCCGACGCCGCCGGGGGCCCGCCGTCTCAGTCCGCGAAGCGCCGCTCCAGGTACTCCTCGAACGTCCCCTTCCCCACGGCCCGTTCCGGAGCCAGGTGACCCCCCGCCCGGAAAGCGCGGTAGGTCTCGCCGAAGAGGGGCACGTCCACCACGGCCCGGCGCCGGCCCGTCGCCCGCAGATACGCACGGGCCAGCGACTCGAACGACCGCACCTGAGGCCCGCCCATGTCCGGCACCCGTCCGGCCGGTGCCGCGACGGCCAGCCCGGCCAGGCGGTCCGCCACCTCGGCCACCTCCACCGGCTGGTCCGAGACCCCGCCGGGCAGCGCCATCACCGGCGACCGGCCCAGCGCCCCCAGCAGCCGCGCCACCAGGTCGTGGAACTGCGTCGTGCGCAGCACGGTCCAGCCGAGCCCCGACCGCTCGATCATCCGCTCCACCGCCAGCTTCGACCGGTAGTAGCCGAGCGGCACCCGGTCGACGCCGACGATGGAGATGTACACCAGGTGTCCCACCCCGGCCCGCCGCGCCGCCGCGATCAGGTTCCCGGCCGCCTTCTCGTCCCCGCCGCGCGTACTGGTCGCGCAGTGCACCACGGTCTCCACGCCCGCGAGCGCCGTGTCGAGGGCGGCCCCGCCCACCCGCAGATCGACGGCGTGAGGCCGGCTGCTCCGACTGAGCACCCGCACCTCGTGCCCGTCCGCCGACAGCCGCTCCGTGACGTGCCGGCCGAGCGTGCCGGTCCCGCCGGTCACCAGGATCGTGGCCATGCTGTTCCCGTCCCTCCGGACTCCGGGCGCCCCCGGTCGGGGCGCCCCTCACCAGCTGGGACCGGACAGCCGCGGGAAATGTGACAAGCCCCGGCGCGGCCCCGCTACCGCCGGGTGAGCTGCCGCCGTACGTAGCCGAGCTTGTCCGGGTTCAGCACGGCCCGCGCCTGTACGACGAGCCCGCCGGCCAGCTCGAAGGACGCCACCCCGACGAGCTCGCCGTCCGCCCACACGACCAGCGCGGGCTCGCCGTTGACCTCGGCCGCCGTGAACTCCCAGTGCGCCCCGAACCGCTGCGCGGCGCCCACCAGGAAGCGGACGACCTTGTCGCGCCCCCGGACCGGCCGCCGGGCCGCCGACACCTTGCCCCCGCCGTCGCTCCACCACGTCACGTCGGCCGCGAGCAGCTTCTCCAGACCGGCCAGGTCACCCTCCCGGGCGGCCGTGAGGAACGACGCGAGCAGCTCCTCCCGCCGCTCCGGCGACGGGGTGAACCGCTCCTCGGGCACGGCGACCCGCGCCACGGCACGCCGGTACAGCTGGCGGCAGTTGGCCTCGCCCAGCTCCAGCACCTCCGCCACCTCCCGGTGGCTGTAGCCGAACGCCTCGCGCAGCACGTACACCGCGCGCTCGGTCGGCGTCAGCCGCTCCAGCAGCACCAGCACGGCCAGCGAGACCTGCTCCCGGCGCTCCGCCGACTCCAGCGGGCCGAGCGTGCCGTCCGAGGTGACCACCGGCTCCGGCAGCCACGCCCCGACGTACTCCTCGCGCCGCGCCCGGGCCGAGGTCAGCCGGGTCAGACAGAGGTTGGTGACCGCCTTGGCGAGCCACGCCCCGGGGTGCCGGATCGCCGACAGGTCGGCGCCGTCGAACCGCAGATACGCGTCCTGCACCGCGTCCTCCGCCTCCTGCGCGGAGCCGAGCAGACGGTAGGCGAGGCCGAACAGGCGTGGACGGTGGGACTCGAACTCGTCGACGAGGGGGGACGGCGCCATGCGGTCACCCTGCCAGAACGGCCCCGGCGCGGGGACGCCGAGGGGCTCGACGGAGGTCGTGGCGACCCGGCGGCGGGCAAGGGCCGTCGTCACCGCCACCGGGCCCGCCCGCACCCTAAAAGGACTAGACCAGTACGGTCAATGGGTCCGGACCAAGGTCAACGTTCGTTCTCCGCTGGGCAGTTGACCAGGGCGGCTGCGGCCCGCAAGCCCGGCGACACGCAGTGTGAGGGAGCCCACACTCATCACCTGTCTGGGCGAGCGGTGGGCGTGGCACACTGGCCCTGTACCAGAAGCAGCGCACTCCGGGGTCGGTGAAAGTCCGAACCGGCGGTTACAGTCCGCGACCCGGTCGCTTCCAGCGGCCGGTTGACCAGGTGAAATTCCTGGACCGACGGTTAAAGTCCGGATGGGAGGCAGTGCGCGGCGGGCGGGCATGCGTCACGCGTGCGCGCCGCCGTCTCTGGGCTCGTCCGTACGCGGACGGGTCCCATGTCGGCGACGCCCTCGGTGTGTGTGCTCATCCGTACCTGCTGTCGTCATCGACAGGCCCCGGAGTCCGTGCCCGAAGAGGCAGGAGGACCCGGGAAGTGTTCACCGGAATCGTCGAAGAGCTGGGTGAGGTCACCGCCGTCGAGAATCTCGGCGACGCCTCCCGTTTCCGGCTCCGCGGCCCCGTCGTGACCGAGGGCGCGCAGCACGGCGACTCCATCGCCGTGAACGGGGTCTGTCTCACCGTCGTGGACCACGAGGGCGACGAGTTCACCGCCGATGTGATGGCGGAGACCCTGAAGCGCTCCAGCCTCGGCGTCCTCGCCGTCGGCTCCCGCGTCAACCTCGAACGGCCCACCGCCGTGGGCGCCCGCCTCGGCGGGCACATCGTGCAGGGTCATGTCGACGGCACCGGCGAGGTGCTGGCGCGCACGCCCTCCGAGAACTGGGAGATCGTGAAGATCTCGCTGCCCGCGGACCTGTCCCGGTACGTCGTCGAGAAGGGCTCCATCACCGTCGACGGCATCAGCCTCACGGTCGTGGACGCCGCAGCCGACCACTTCACCGTCAGCCTCATCCCGACCACCCTCGCCCTGACCACGCTCGGCCACAAGCAGCCCGGCGACCCGGTCAACCTCGAGGTCGACGTCATCGCCAAGTACGTGGAGCGGCTGCTCGCGGCCGGTCAGGGGGCCGGCCGGTGAACTGGCTGAACTCCGAGGCGTTCACCGTCTTCGGCCAGCACATCATCTGGTCGGACATGGTCGGCAACCTCCTCGGCCTGGTCACCCTCGCCCTCGGCTGGCGCCGCTCCCTGCTCACCTGGCCCGTGCAGTTCCTGTCCGGCCTCGTCCTCTTCGGCGCCTTCTACGGCCACCTCACCGGCAGCGCCGGCAAGCAGGTCGTCGTCATGGCCGTCGCCCTGTACGGCTGGTGGCAGTGGCAGCGCACCGAGGACCGTTCCGACGACGGCCACATCGCCCCGCGGTTCGCCACCTGGCGCGAGCGCGCGGCGATGCTCGCCGCCGCCGCCGCCGGCACGGTCGCGGTGGCCCTGCTCTTCAAGGCCCACCCCTCCCTGTCCTGGGACCCCTGGCCCGACGCCTACATCTTCGTCGGCACCATCGTGGCCATGTACGCCCAGGCCAAGGGCATGGTGGAGTTCTGGATCGCCTGGCTGCTGGTCGACGTCGTCGGCGTGCCCCTCAACTTCACCCACGGCTACGCCTTCTCCGGTTTCGTCTACGTCATCTACGGCGCACTCGTCCTGTGGGGCATGCGCGACTGGTGGCTGCGCTCCCGCCGGGCCGCGCAGCCGGTCCTGGAAGGAGCACCGGCATGAGCACGGCACCCATCCTCTACAGCGCGGACGACCTCGAGGAATTCACGCTCGACCCGGTCGAGCAGGCGATCGCCGACATCGCCGCCGGCCGCCCGGTCGTCGTCGTGGACGACGAGGACCGGGAGAACGAAGGCGACCTCGTCATCGCCGCCGAACACGCGACCCCCGAGATCGTCGCGTTCATGATGAGCGAATGCCGCGGCCTGATCTGCGCCCCCATGGAACCCGAGGAGCTCGAGCGGCTCCAGCTCCCGCAGATGGTCCAGGACAACACCGAGTCGATGAAGACCGCGTTCACCATCTCCGTGGACGCCTCGGCCGCTCACGGTGTGAGCACCGGTATCTCGGCCGCCGACCGCGCGACCACGCTTCAGCTGCTCGCGAGCGGGACGGCCGAGCCCTCGGACTTCGTCCGTCCCGGCCACATCTTCCCGCTGCGCGCCAGGACCGGTGGCGTGCTCGTGCGCAACGGCCACACCGAGGCGGCCGTCGACCTCGCCCGGCTCGCGGGCCTGCGCCCGGCCGGCGCCATCGTCGAGATCGCCGGCGAGGACGGCCGGATGCTCCGGCTGCCCGAGCTGATCCCGTTCGCCCGCAAGCACGGCCTGACGATCATCTCCATCGAGGACCTGATCGCCCACCGCCGGGGCAGCGAGCCCACCGTCCGCCGCGAGGCCGAGACCCGACTGCCCACCAAGCACGGTACCTTCACGGCGTACGGCTACCGTTCCGCCATCGACGGCGTCGAGCACGTCGCCCTCGTCCACGGCGAGATCGGCGCCGGCGAGGACGTCCTGGTCCGCGTCCACTCCGAATGCCTCACCGGTGACGTCTTCGGCTCCCTGCGCTGCGACTGCGGCCCCCAGCTGGACACCGCCCTGGAGCGCATCCAGGAGGAGGGCCGGGGCGTGGTGGTCTATCTCCGCGGCCACGAGGGGCGCGGCATCGGCCTGCTGTCCAAACTGCGGGCGTACGAGCTGCAGGAGCAGGGCCGGGACACCCTCGACGCCAATCTGGAGCTCGGCCTGCCCGCCGACGCCCGCGACTACGGCGCCGGCGCGCAGATCCTGGCGGACCTCGGCGTCCGCAGCCTGCGCCTGATGACCAACAACCCCGAGAAGACCGACGCGCTGCTGCGGCACGGCCTGAAGGTCAGCAGCCGCGAGCCCATGCCCGTCCAGGCGGGCGAGCACAACCTCCGCTACCTGCGCACCAAGCGGGACCGGATGGGCCACGACCTGCCCTGGCTGGACACGCCCGCCGTGTCCACCTGCGGCAACCAGTAAGACCAGCGAGCAAGAACCCGACGAGGAGAGACGTGAGCGGCAAGGGTGCACCGGAGCTGTCCGTACGCAACGTGAGCGACCTCAGGGTCGCCGTCATCGCGGCGCAGTGGCACGAGAAGGTGATGGACGGTCTGGTGAACGGCGCCCTGCGCGCCCTGCACGAGCTGGGGATCGACGAGCCGACCCTGATCAGGGTCCCGGGCAGCTTCGAGCTCCCGGTCGCCGCCAAGGTGCTGGCCGGGCGCGGCTACGACGCGGTGGTCGCCCTCGGCGTCGTCATCCGAGGCGGCACGCCGCACTTCGACTACGTGTGCCAGGGCGTCACCCAGGGCCTCACCCAGGTCAGCATCGAGACCGGCGTCCCCGTCGGCTTCGGCGTGCTCACCTGCGACACCGAGGAGCAGGCCCTGGACCGGGCCGGCCTGGAGGGCTCGGGCGAGGACAAGGGGCACGAGGCGGTGACGGCCGCCGTGGCGACCGCGGCCACGCTGCGTTCAGTATCTGAACCCTGGCACTGAGGAGTCGCCCGAACCGCGTAGGGTGGGCAGCACCATGTCCAAGAAGACGTTCGAGGAGCTCTTCACCGAGCTCCAGCACAAGGCCGCCCAGGGCGATCCCGCCACCTCCCGCACCGCCGAGCTGGTCGGCAAGGGCGTCCATGCCATCGGCAAGAAGGTCGTCGAAGAGGCCGCCGAGGTCTGGATGGCCGCCGAGTACGAGGGCAAGGAGGCGGCCGCCGAGGAGATCTCGCAGCTGCTGTACCACGTCCAGGTGATGATGGTCGCCCGCGGGATCTCCCTGGACGACGTCTACGCCCACCTGTAAGCCCGCCCGAACCGCCCCACGACACCTCTTCACGCAAAGGAAGCCGACCTCATGCTGCGCATCGCCGTCCCCAACAAGGGTTCACTGTCCGGCCCTGCGGCGGAGATGCTGCATGAGGCCGGCTACCAGCAGCGCCGCGAGTCCAAGGAGCTGCGGATCGTCGACCCGGAGAACGAGGTCGAGTTCTTCTACCTCCGCCCCCGCGACATCGCGATCTACGTCGCGTCCGGCCGTCTCGACATGGGCATCACCGGCCGCGACCTGCTGATCGACTCCGGCGCCGACGCCGAGGAGATCCTGCCGCTGGGCTTCGCCCGCTCCACCTTCCGCTTCGCCGCCAAGCCGGGCACCGCGAGCGGCATCGAGGACCTCAAGGGCAAGACGGTCGCCACCTCCTACGAGGGCATCGTCGCGGGGCACCTCGCGGACAACGGCGTCGACGCCTCCGTCGTCCACCTGGACGGCGCCGTGGAGACCGCGATCGAGCTGGGCGTCGCCGAGGTCATCGCCGATGTCGTCGAGACCGGCACCAGCCTGCGCAACGCGGGTCTGGAGGTCTTCGGCGAGCCGATCATGAAGTCCGAGGCGATGGTGATCCGGCGCACCGGCTCCGACGCCGAGGAGCCGAAGGTCCAGCAGTTCCTGCGCCGCCTCCAGGGCGTCCTGGTCGCGCGGACGTACGTGATGATGGACTACGACTGCCGCGTCGAGCAGCTCGAGAAGGCCGTCGCCCTCACCCCCGGCCTGGAGTCCCCGACCGTCTCCCCGCTGCACAACGAGGGCTGGGTCGCGGTGCGCGCCATGGTCCCCGCCAAGGAGGCGCAGCGGATCATGGACGACCTGTACGCCATCGGCGCCCGCGCCATCCTCACCACGGCCATCCACGCCTGCCGCCTGTAAGGGGTACGCACCGAGATGTCCGACACTCCCGCCCTTCCCTCGCTGCCCGTCACCTTCCGGCCGGGTCACACCCGGGCGATCCTGCTCACCGCCGGCGCAGCGATATTCCTCACCATCTCCGGGGTCGCGCTGCTGCTGGAGCAGCTCGGCCCGGGGGAGCAGGCCAGCTTCGTCGTCACCGGGGCCCTGATCTTCTGGGTGCTCGCCCAGCTGGCCCGGGTGAAGGTCGTCGCCGACGAGTCCGGCGTCACCGTGGTGAACATCGCCAGCAAGCGGCGCCTGGCCTGGGCGGAAATCCTTCAGGTGAACCTCCGTCCGGGCGATCCCTGGGTCTTCCTCAACCTCAGCGACGGCACCAGCCTGCCCGCACTCGGCATCCAGCCGGGCCTCGCCAGGCAGCGGGCCATCGCCGACGCGCAGGCCCTCAGGGCCCTGGCCGAGGCCCGTGCGACGGCCCCCCGGGTGGAAGATCAGGGCTGAGTCGGGGGCGTCCACCCTGCCCGTCCGGGCCGTGTCTTGATTAATCTGGTGACGGAGGCCGTTCCGCTGTGCCTCCACCCCTGCGTGCCGCCCGGTGCACAGGGGTTCCTGCTACCCGAGGAGTGACTCCCTCCGGCGATGGACGGATCGTCCTGTAGTACCTGCGCCGCCCCGACCCGACATACCGGGAAGGCGGTGGCAGCGTGACCATCTCCCTGCTGCTCCTGGCAGCTGCGTTCCTGCTGATTCTCGCCAACGGCTTCTTCGTGGCGGCCGAGTTCGGCCTGGTGACGGTCGAGCGGCCGGACGCCGAGCAGGCCGCCGCCGCAGGCGACAAACGCGCCCGTACGGTCGTGGAATCGCTGAAGGAGCTCTCCTTCCAGCTCTCCGGCACCCAGCTCGGCATCACCATCACCTCCCTGGTCGTCGGCATGCTCGCCGAGCCGGCCCTGGCGAGGCTGCTGCACGGCCCGTTCGCCGCGATCGGCATCCCGGGCGGCGCGGTCTCCGGTGTCGCGGTGGTCGTCGGCATGCTGCTGGCCTCCGCGATCCAGATGGTGGTCGGGGAACTCGTGCCCAAGAACTGGGCGGTGTCCAAGCCCCTGCAGGTCGCGCGCTTCGTCGCGGGCCCGCAGCACCGCTTCGCCCGCCTGTTCCGCCCGGTGATCGCCGCACTCAACACGGTCGCCAACCGGCTGGTGCGGGCACTCGGCGTCGAGCCCGCCGACGAACTGGCCTCCGCCCGCACTCCGGGCGAACTGGTCTCCCTGGCCCGGCACTCCGCCCAGGCGGGCGCCCTGGAGCAGGACACGGCCGACCTGTTCGTCCGCACCCTGTCCCTCGGCGACCTGACCGCGCAGCACGTCATGACCCCCCGGGTGAAGGTCAGCGCGCTGCAGGCCTCGGCCACCGCCGAGGACGTCGTCAACCTCACCCGGGCCACCGGCCTGTCCCGCTTCCCCGTGTACCGGGACAAGATCGACGAGATCGTGGGCATGGCGCACCTCAAGGACGCCCTCGCCGTGCCGGTGCACGAGCGGCTGCGCACCCCGGTGAGCCGCATCGCCCGCAAGGCGCTGCTGGTGCCCGAGACCCTGCCGGTCCAGCCGCTGCTGGCGCGCCTGCGCAGCGAGCAGCCCATCGCCGTCGTCGTCGACGAGTACGGCGGCACGGCCGGCGTCGTCACCCTGGAGGACATCGTCGAGGAACTCGTCGGCGAGGTCCGCGACGAGCACGACGCGAAGGACATGCCCGAGCTGGCCGCCGCCCCGCCCGAGGACGGCAAGCCGGCCTGGGACGTCGACGGCAGCTGCCGCGTCGACATCCTGCAGCGCATAGGCCTCGACGTACCCGAGGGGCCGTACGAGACCGTCGCCGGGCTGGTCGCCGACCTGCTCGGCCGGATCCCGGCCCCCGGCGACAAGGCCGAACTGCCCGGCTGGCGGCTCTCCGTCCGCCAGGTCGGCCACTACCGGGCCGAACGGGTCCGGCTGGTCAAGACCGTCCCGGCGGTCAATGTGCTGGAGGCCGTGCGATGAGCGTCCTCCAACTGGTCTTCGCCGCGCTGCTCGTGCTCGCCAACGGCTTCTTCGTCGGCGCCGAGTTCGCGCTCGTCTCCGTCCGCCGCAGCCAGATCGAACCGCTCGGCACCGCCCGGGCGCGCCAGGTGCTGTACGGCCTGGAGCGGCTGCCGCAGATGATGGCGGCGGCCCAGTTCGGCATCACCGTCTGCTCGCTGACGCTGGGCGCGGTCGCCGAGCCCACCGTGGCGCACCTGCTGGAGCCGGTGTTCGAGGCGATCCACCTCCCGGACGGAGTGGTCCACCCGCTCGGCTACGTCATCGCCCTGGCGGCGGTGGTCTTCTTCCACCTGGTCATCGGCGAGATGGTGCCGAAGAACCTGGCGATGGCGGCCCCCGAGAAGGCGGCGCTCTGGCTGAGCCCGGGGCTGGTCTACTTCGCCCGTCTGTGCAGGCCGATCACCGTGACCCTGGGCGCCTGCGCCCAGGGCATCCTGCGGCTGTTCCGGGTCGAGCCGAAGGACGAGGTGGAGGCGGTCGTGACCACCGAACAGCTCAACCGCCTCCTGGAGGACTCCGGTCAGGCCGGCCTCCTCGACCCGGAGGAGCAGGAGCGCCTGGAGGACGCCCTGGAGCTGGGCTCCCGCCCGGTCACGGACGTCCTGCTGCGCCGTGAGTCGCTGGTCACGGTGACCCCGTCGGTCACCCCCGGCGAGATCGTCGCGCTGACGGCCCGCACGGGCTACTCCCGCTTCCCGGTGTCGGCGACGGAGCAGGGCCCCTTCATGGGGTACGTCCACGTCAAGGACGTCCTCGACCTGGAGGACTCCGAGCGGGCCGTCCCGCAGCACGTGTGGCGTCCGATGACGACGCTGCGGGCGGAGCTGCCGCTCGACGACGCGCTGACCGTGATGCGCCGCGCGGCCACCCATCTGGCCCAGGTCGCCGGTGCCTCGGGCAAGGTGCTGGGCCTGGTGGCGCTGGAGGACGTGCTGGAGATGCTGGTCGGCGAGGTCCGGGACCCGGCCCACCGGGAGATGCCCGAGCCGCGGCTGAGCGGGGAGCCGGAAGAAGTGCTCGCCACCTAGCCCTGGTCGGTGCGGGGAGCTGCGCGGCCCCGGGGGTGTCCCGGCCGATCGCGTAGTTCCCCGCCCCTTAGGGGCCCTCCTGGCGGCGCCCTCCTGGCGGGGCGCTCCTACATACCCGGCGGATCCTGCGGCCCCCGGCCCGACAGCACCTCACCGTAGGCCTGCATCAGGTCGGGCAGCCGCAACGTCGCCAGATCGTCCCGCGACAGCGCCCCCGCGTACGTCGACAGCCGCAGGTCCCGGTACGCACAGCTCTTCTCGTACAGCGTCCGCAGGAACCGCCCGTTGCCCAGCTCGTCGATCCACCCCTGGTCGACCACGTGCCCGGCGATCGACCGCAGCTCCTCCAGCGCCTCCTCGTCCCACAGGTCCCCGTTCTCCGCCGCCAGCACCCTGCCGATCTCGGTGAGTTCCAGCGGCCGGTAGGAGGGGAAGTCGACGCGGGTGGTGAAACGTGAGGACAGCCCCGGGTTCGCGGCCAGCAGCCGGTCCATCCCCTCCGGATAGCCGGCCAGGATCACCACCAGATGGTCCCGGTTGTCCTCGGCCCGCTTCAGCAGCACCTGCAGGGCCTCGTCGCCGTACGCGTCGCCCTTGCCGTACCCGGAGTTGGACAGCGAGTACGCCTCGTCCACGAACAGCACCCCGCCGATCGCGGAGTCGATCAGCTCGTTGGCCTTCACCGCCGTCTGCCCCAGGTACTCGCCGACGAGGTCGGCGCGCTGCGCCTCCACCAGGTGATCCCCGCCGAGCAGCCCCAGTGCGTAGAACACCCGCCCGAGGATCCGGGCCACCGTGGTCTTCCCGGTCCCCGACGGCCCGGAGAAGACGAAGTGCCGTTTCGGCGGCTGCACCGGCAGGCCCTGCCCGGCCCGCAGCCGCGCCATGTTCAACTGCGCGGACAACGCCTTGACCTGGCGCTTCACCGGCTCGAGCCCCACCATGCGCTCCAGCTCGGCGAGCGCCTCCTCGAGTAAGGCGGGGTCGGTCGGCCCGGCCGGGAGCGGCGACGAGGCAACGCCGGTCTTCAACCGCACCGCCGGATCGGCCACCGACGGCAGGGGCCCGGTCGGCAGGTCCGGCTCCGGCAGCCGCAGGTCACGTCCCTCGGCGCCGAAGACGGGGTCGTACGCGTCCGTCCCGTCCACGCTGTCCTGCCCGACGCCGGTCAGCGTGATCGCGGCGAGGTCGGAGGCGTCGTCGTACCCGTCGCCCTCGGCGATGGCGGCGAGCCGCGCCGAGGTGTCCATGAACGCCGGGTCGGCGCGGTGCACGGCCCGGTACAGGGGGAGCGCGGCGGCGGAGCGCCCCGTGCCCTCGTGCGCCCGCGCCAGCCAGTACCGCAGCTCCTTGCGCTGCGGCTGCTCGCTGCGGCAGCGCATCAGGGCCGCCGAGAGCAGCGGCTCGGCCTGGCCGTACATCTCCAGCCGGACCCGGGCCATCCCGCCGAACAGGCCGGCCTCGATGCCGAGCATGGGGTCGTCCAGCAGCGAATCGGTGTGCCGGACCAGCTGGTCCCAGTCCTTGACCAGGTAGGCGCGGCAGGCGTGCAGGAAGCGGACCTGCGGGTCGGTGTCGACCGGGGGGAGCCCGGCGAGGGCCCGGTCCAGCTCGGGCACGTGCCGGCCGTCCAGCCAGTGGGAGGCGTGCGCCAACAGCAGATCGCGTGGGCTCTCCAGCACCGGCTGCACCCACCAGCCCAGCCAGTACCAGGAGTTGAGGGCCCGGCGGTGCCGGGCGCGCTGTTCGCCGAAGCGGTCGCGGTGCCGGAACATCCTCAGCAGCGCCGTCGTGGTGTCCACCCGCAGCGCGTGCAGGCCGAGCCAGGCGTCCGCCATGCCCGCATCCATCCGCACCGCGGTGCGGAACTCCTCTTCCGCCTGCGGGTAGGCACCCATCGTGTAGGCGTCCACCCCCCGCAGCCAGGCGAGGTCGGCCGGGGCCTCGGGGCCCTGCGTGCCGAAGTCCATCCCGTCCCCCCACAGACCGTGCACCCGTGGTTCACCACCGGGCAGTCGCCCGACGGCCGCCGCGGTCGAACCGCTGTGCCGCGGACCGGAGTTGCAGGTGCGCGAGGCAGCCGCTCGAAGGTCGCACCGAGGGCATCGTACCTGCGGTACGACCGTGCACCGAAGGGTGCCGCACGGCCCGTTCCAGGAGGTGGGAGCACACGGGGCGCACGCGCTGTGGTGACCCAGGGTGATCGAATCGGTGCGCTGGGCGCCCGGAAAACGGGGTGCGGGCAGAACGAAGCCCCCGGTCACGGGGGAACAACCGGGGGCTTCGCGTCGACGGGCGGCTCCCTGGGGCCGCACTTTGAGAACGTAAGTCCTGTACGGGCCGCGGGTCAAGCAGAGTTGAGGCACCGCGAGAACTTCGGCCGCGAGGGTCTTCACGCCTTCACCACATCGCGGGGAAACCGTCACTCTGGGTCACACCATCGTCCGGTTCGGGGTGCGACTTCGGCCCCGGGACCACCTCGTACCCCTCCCGCCGCTGCAGCACCAGGAGATCGGCATGGGGTCGCGACGGGTCCACGGTGAAGTGCGCGCGCTCCGCCCGCTCCCATCCCTCCCAGAACTCCCGCTGCTCCGCGCCGTCCCGCCGGCGCCCCCGCGACCAGGACTCGTCCCGGGGCAGTTCCATCCACAGCAGCCGCGCCAGGTGCGGCCGCAGCGCACGCCGGCCGGCGCCGACGCCCTCGATCAGCACCACGGGCGCGGGCGGCAGCGGGTGCGGGGTGCCGAAGGCGCGGGCCCCCCAGTCGTAGGGGGTGTAGTGCGCGCACTCCCCTTGGGCGAGGGGAGTGAGCACCTGGGACGACAGCCGCTCGGTCCAGGTGAACAGCTGCTCGTGGCTGGCGATGTCGTCGAGGTGCAGCACCGGCGCCCCGCCCAGGGCGGCGGCCAGCCGTCCCGTGAACGTGGACTTCCCGGATCCGGCGTGCCCGTCGACGCCGATGAGCCGGACCGGCCCCAGGGAGGGCGGCAGCCCGCGCAGCCGGTCGGCGAGGTCGTGAATGGCGGATCCCGAGGTGTGGTGCGGTGTGCGAGGTTTTCCGGAAACAGTCTAGTGGTGGCCCATGGCGGCCGGACCGCCAGGGCCGGCGACCGGATGAAAGTCACGGTTTGAACCATCGGCTGGCGGCCAGTCAATGGCGCCGATAAACATTCCCAGAATCCCCTGACCGATATGTCGAATTCGGCGTTCCGGGTGCGCGCGGTGCTGAGTATGGTGCCAGCAGCGCAACCGACCATGCGTCGTACGGGGAGTGGCAGGGGGACATGGCCGCGGAATTATTCGAGGGGCACTACATGTGGCATCCGGCGGCCGACGACCGTGTCCTGGCGAGCGTATGCGTCGATGTGCGCGCCGGGCGTTATCGATACGCGTCCGAAGCCCTCGCCGAGACGCGTTCCGACTTCGCCCTGCGCGCCCACCGCTCGCTCGTCCTCGCCTCCGAGGCGGCCGGCACCGACCTGGTGGAGCGCTGGCTGGCCGAGGAGCCGACGCCCGAGGCGGCGCTGATGTGGGCCCGGGTGGCGGTGCAGCGTGCCCTGCGCGCCGCCGACGGGCGGGACGAGCGTGCCGAGATGCTGGAGCGCATCGCGCTGACCGCCTGCGACCGGGCCGCCGCGCAGGCCCCCGAGGACCCCACCCCCTGGGTCGCCAAGCTGGCCATGGCCCGGCTGCACCGGCTGCGCGACCCGGCCCCGCACGGGCTGCTCACCGCCCCGCCCGGCCCCTGGCGGCTGTTCGCGCACATCCTCTCCCTGGACCCGTGGCACCGCGAGGCGCACCACCGCTTCCTCTCCTTCTTCTTCACGCGCCACGGCGGCTCCGTCAACGCCGCCTGGGACGTGGCCGCCTTCCTCAGCCAGCGGGCGCCCGCCGACTCCGCCCTCCGGCTGCTGCCCCTGGTCGCCCTGGTGGAGCTACAACCCGACCCAGCTGCTCGCCGACCGGGTCTGGGAGGAGCCGCAGTGGCGCTCCACCGCGCTGGCGATCTACCACAACTGGCTGCCGGCGGCGGCCGGTTACCGCTTCACCCCGGTGCTCGACCTGGCCTACCTCGCCCACGCGCTGGTCATGGCCCAGCGCGAGTTCGAGGCCCGGGCGGTGTTCGCGGCGATGGGGCCGTACGCCTCGCGCATGCCCTGGAGCGCCTTCGGCGAACCCGCCGAGCAGCTCTCCCGGGCCCGGCGCGCCTGCGGACTGCCCGTCCCGGGACCCGCCTGACCCCGCTCGTCCCCTGCTCCCCACGAGAGAAAGGCCGATCTGTGTCGGAACGGATGTCGACTCCACGGGCGAAGGCCCGCGCGGGAGAAGACCCGGTCGTGCTCGACGATGACGCGACCCTGCACGCGATGGGTTATCCGCGGAAACTCACCCGACGCTTCCAGGCGTTCGACAATTTCGCGATCTCCTTCACCATCATCAATATCCTCTCGGGTATTTTCTCGTCCTTCGGATACGGTATGAACGCGGGCGGCCCCCGCATTCTCGTATTCGGCTGGATCGGCGTTTCGGTCATGGTGCTCCTCATCGGTGCGGCCATGGCGGAAGTCGCTTCCGCCTATCCGACGAGCGGTGCGCTGTACTTCTCCGCCGGTAAACTCGCCAAGCGGCACCAGGGCGCCTGGTCCTGGTTCACGGGCTGGCTGAACTTCGTGGGCCAGATCGGCGGCACCGCCGCCACCGGCTATGCGGCGGCCACCTTCATCCAGGCCTTCGTGCACCTGCAGTGGCCCTCCTACCAGCCGACCACGCACCAGACGGTCCTGATCACGGCGGTGATCATCGTCGTGCAGGGACTCGCCAACACCTACACGGTCCAGCTCGTCGCCGTACTGAACCGTATTTCCGTGTGGTGGCTGCTGATCGGACTCGTCGTGATCGTGGGCGCACTCATAGTGATGCCCGATCACCATCAGCCGGCGTCGTTCGTGACGCATTTCGAGAACAACACCGGCTTCACGAGCGGACTTTACGGCGGCATGCTCGGCCTGCTGGTCACGAGCTGGACGTTCACCGGGTTCGACGGCAGCTTCCACATGTCCGAGGAAACGGTCCACGCGACGGTCAACGCGCCCAAGGGGATCACCCGCTCCATCGGCTATTCGGCGATCACCGGCCTGATCCTGATGCTGGCACTGGTCTACAGCATTGGCGACTACGCCAAGGTGGCCGGTTCCGGCGCGCCGCCCGTGCAGATTCTGATCGACGGTCTCGGTCTCGCCACCGCCAAGGTCATGCTCCTCATCGTGATCGGCGCGATGCTCTTCTGCGGTCTGGCCAACCTCACCAGCAACACCCGGCAGATCTTCGCCTTCTCCCGGGACGGCGCCATGCCCGGCTCCCGCTGGTGGCACTCGGTCTCGCTGCGCACCCGTACACCGGTGAAGGCGGTGTGGCTCGCGGTGGGCTGCTCGCTGGCCCTGGTGGTGCCGGGCTGGTGGTCGCACACGGCGTTCACCGCGATCGTCAGCGTCAACGTGGTCGGGCTCTTCCTCGCCTACGCGGTGCCGATCTTCCTGCGCCTGCGGCTCGGGGACGAGTTCCAGCCGGGACCCTGGCACCTGGGCCGCTGGGGCCGGCCCATCGGCTGGCTCGCGGTGGTCTGGATCGTGCTCAGCAGCGTCCTGTTCATGCTTCCGCAGGCCTCGCCGATCACCGTCGACTCCTTCAACTACGCGCCGATCGCGCTCGCCGTCGTCCTGCTCGTGGCGACGGTGTGGTGGTTCGCCACCGCGCGCCGCCGTTTCCAGGGCCCGGTCAGCTACGGCCGTCCCGACGAGGTGGCGGCGATGGACCTGGTCTGATCCGCCCGGCCCCGGTGCCCGGCAGCCCGCCGGCACCGGGGCCGTGGGACGCCGGGGGAGGGCCTGCCACTGGCCGAGACCAATATTCGTGGCGTGGCATGCGCGGAAGTGCTGGCAGGGGCATGGCGGCTGCTCCATAGTTGGCGCACGACCGTGCACCGGAACCGCCCCGACTCGGACACCTGGGGGTAAGCGCGCCCATGAGCAGAGCCCGACAGCCGTCCCGCAGAACCGTCCTCACCGCCGCCGTCGCCGCGGCGGTGAGCGCTGGAACGGTCCCCGCCGCCGCCGTGCAGCGGACCGACACCGGCGCCGACGACCCCGGTCCGGCGCAGGCCCGACCGATCGACTACCACGCCTGGACCACGTACCGCGAGTGGCGCCTCGGCACCGCCCAGGGCGTCCGGGCCGTCTCCGGCCCCCGCCCCGGTGTCGTCATCGGCACCCCCGCGGGCCGCAGCGACTACACCGACCCGCACACGGGGACGACGGCCACCTGGGAGTACGCCACCTGGACCGCCCCGGTCCACCGGCTCACCGTGCCCGCCACCGAGGTCGTCGCGTCCTGGAACGCGCACACCCCCGACGGCACCTGGCTCCAGGTCGAGCTGCAGGGCACGTACTCCGACGGCACCGGCACCCCCTGGTACGTGATGGGCCGCTGGGCGGCAGGCGACCAGGACATCAGGCGGACCTCGGTGGACGGCCAGAGCGACGGCAAGAGCACCATCTGGACCGACACGTTCGCCATCGACGACGCGAGCACCGGCCTGCGCCTGACGTCGTACCGGCTGCGCCTGACCCTCTACCGCAGGCCCGGCACCCACCTGACGCCCACCGTGTGGCGGCTCGGCGCGATGGGCTCCGACATCCCCGACCGCTTCACCGTCCCGGCCTCCACCCCCGGCCTCGCCCAGGAGCTGGCCGTCCCCCGCTACTCGCAGGAGATCCACAAGGGCCAGTACCCGCAGTACGACAACGGCGGCGAGGCCTGGTGCAGCCCCACCTCCTCGCAGATGATCGTCGAGTACTGGGGCGGCCGGCTCACCCCCGAGCAGCTGTCCTGGGTCGACCCCTCCTACGCGGACCCGCAGGTCGACCACGCGGCCCGCTTCACCTACGACTACCAGTACGAGGGCTGCGGCAACTGGCCCTTCAACGCCGCCTACGCGGCCACCTACCACGGCCTGCAGGGCGTGGTCACCCGCCTCGCCTCGCTCGGCGACCTGGAGACGCTGATCGCGGCCGGCATCCCGGCCATAACGTCACAGTCGTTCCTGAAGACAGAGCTGACCGGCGCCGGCTACGGCACCTCCGGTCATCTGATGACGGTCATCGGCTTCACCGCGGACGGCGACGTGATCGCCAACGACCCCGCCTCGCCGGGCGACGACGCGGTGCGGCGGGTCTATCTGCGCCGGGAGTTCGAGAACATCTGGCTCAGGACCAAGCGGTACAACGCCTCCGGCAACGTCGCCTCCGGCACCGGAGGGGTCTGCTACCTGTACTTCCCGGCCCATCCGAGCCCGCGCCAGCGCAAGGCGCTCGCCGCGGTGGGCGTGCGCTGACCTGACCGTGTGAGCAAGCTCATCGCCGCGAACGCCGTCGCGGGTGGCACAGTGGACGGACGAAAAGGGGGGAATCCACGTGTACGTCCGACCTCTGCGAGAACCAGCATGACCGCACACCCGGCCACCGCCACCCGCGCCCGCACCGGCGGGCCCCAGGAAGACGGCCCGAAGATCCTCGAGCACCTCATGGGCTGGGTCCTCGTCGCGGTCGTCGCGATGTTCGTGACCCAGCTCGGCCTGCTCTGAACCGACGCCCTACGCGCGCGGCATGTTCTGACATACTGCGGAGGTCCCGCCGACCGCCTGGAACAGGGCCGACCTTGAACATGCCGCAGCAGCGTGCCGCCACCGGTCCCCGGGTGCGCGGCACCGAGCGCTCCGTCGCGCGTCGCGCCGAACTCATCGCCATCGGGCGGACGTTGTTCGCCGACACGTCCTACGACGCGCTGTCCATGGACGACATCGCCCGCCAGGCGCACGTCGCCAAGGGGCTGATCTACTACTACTTCGGGTCCAAGCGCGGCTACTACCTGGCCATCATCCAGGACTCCGTCGCCGGACTGGTCACCTTCGCCGCGAGCTCGTCCGAACTGCCCGCCGTGGACCGCGTCCACCGGACCATCGACAGCTACCTGCGCTACGCCGAGCACCACCAGGCCGCCTACCGCGCCATCGTCAGCGGCGGCGTCGGCTTCGACGCCGAGGTGCACGCCATCCGGGACGGCGTCCGCGAGGCGATCATCGACACCATCGCCGCGGGGGCCTACGGCCGCAGCGACATCTCCCCGCTGGCCCGGATGGGCCTGCTGTCGTGGGTGTGCGGCGTGGAAGGCGCGACCCTGGACTGGATCGACCGGCCCGGGCTGCCCCGTGACATCCTGCGCGAGCTGCTGGTGAAGACGCTCGGCGGAGCCCTGCGCGCCGTCGAGGAGCTGGACCCGGCCCACCCGGCCCCGCAGCCGGCCCGCCGGGACGCCTGAACGCGAGGGAGCGGAGGCTCGTGGTCCTCCGCTCCCGACCCCCCGTTTCCAGGGGCTACTTGATGGCCTTGATCAGCTCACCGTTCGCGGTGTCGCCGCTCAGCTCCCAGAGGAAGGTGCCGCCGAGGGCCTGCTGGTTCTTGTACGCCGTCTTCGTGGCGATCGTCGCCGGGGTGTCGTAACTCCACCAGTCGCTGCCGCACTTGGCGTAGGCGGTGCCGCCCACCGTGCCGGTCGCCGGGCACTTGGTCTTGAGCACCTTGTAGTCGTCGATGCCCTGCTCGTACGTGCCCGCCGCCGGGCCGGTCGCGGTGCCGCCGGGCGCCGCCTGCGTGACGCCGGTCCAGCCGCGCCCGTAGAAGCCGATGCCGAGCAGCAGCTTGGACGCCGGGATACCGAGTCCCTTGAGCTTGGCGATGGTCGCGGAGGTGTCGAAGCCCGCCTTGGGGATGCCCGGGTAGGAGGTCAGCGGGGAGTGCGGCGCGGTCGGGCCGGTGGCGTCCCAGGCGCCGAAGTAGTCGTAGGTCATGGGGTCGTACCAGTCGACGTACGCAGCGGCGCCCGCGTAGTCCGCCGCGTCGATCTTGCCGCCGCCGGTGGCGTCCGCCGTGATCGCGGCGGTGACGAGCGAGCTGCCGCCGAACTTCGCGCGCAGCGCCGCCAGTACGTTCCTGAACGCCTCCCGGCCGCTGGTGTCGCAGCTGTTGCCGCAGGCGTTCGGGTACTCCCAGTCGATGTCGATGCCGTCGAACAGGCCCGCCCACTTGGGGTTCTTCACCAGGTCGTAGCAGGACCGGGCGAAGGCGGAGGGGTTCTTCGCCGCCTCGCCGAAGCCGCCCGACCAGGTCCAGCCGCCGAAGGACCACAGGACCTTCAGGCCCGGGTGCTTCTTCTTCAGCTTCAGCAGCTGGTTGAAGTTGCCGCGCAGTGGCTGGTCCCAGGTGTCGGCGGCGCCGTCCACCGACTCGGCCGCGGTGTAGGCACGGTCGGTCGCCGCGTAGGAGTCGCCCATGGCGCACTTGCCGCCGGTGACGTTGCCGAAGGCGTAGTCGATGTGGGTGAGGCGGGCCGCGGAGCCGGAGGTCTCGATGTTCCGCACGTAGTACTTGCGGTCGTAGGTGCCCCATTCGGTGAAGTAGCCGACGACCTTGGAACCGGCCTTGACCTGGGGTGCGGCCGGGGCGGCAGCGGTCGCGGTGTTCGCGCCGGCCAGCAGTCCGGCGCCGAGGACGGTGGTACACGCGGCCGACAGCAGGGCCCGCATCCGGGAGCGGTGGGGAGAGTGCATCGGGTGTCTCCTCGTGGGGGGAGGGGAACGCGCGCCGATTGGCATGAACGCGGTAAAGCGTTGGTCATGCACAGTAGGAGGACTAGACCAGTTGGGTCAATGGTGCGGACCAATTTCGGGATACCGGAACCCCGTATTCCGGCGGCCCGGGACGCTCCGGCCCGGATTCTTGAAGTAAGCGGTCGTTAACTGGTGACGGGAGGTCGCCGATCGGGCATACTCACAGCGCAGCCGCTGGTCAGCAGCTTCCGAGACCCGGGAGCGGCCCCTCCGGCGAACAGGAACGACGAGGCGGAGCCGCCCCCACCCCACGGGCCGCCGCAGCGCCCGAAACAGGGAGGAGACCGACGCCATGTCCGACCGCGACCCGCAGCCGGTGGAGCGTCAATTGCCGACGGAAGAGGCGCGAGACCTGCTCGCCCTCGTCCGCGAGATCGCCCAGCGCGAGATAGCGCCGAGGGCGGCCGAGGAGGAGGACGCGGGACGCTTCCCGCGCGAGGTCTTCACCCTGCTCTCGGAGTCCGGCCTGCTCGGCCTGCCCTACGACTCCGAGTACGGCGGCGGCGACCAGCCCTACGAGGTCTACCTCCAGGTCCTGGAGGAGCTGGCCGCGGCCCGGCTCACCGTGGGCCTCGGGGTCAGCGTGCACACCCTCGCCTCCTACGCCCTCGCCACCTACGGCACCAAGCAGCAGCAGGTCGAGCACCTGCCCGCGATGCTCGGCGGCGGGCTGCTCGGGGCGTACTGCCTCTCCGAGCCCTCCTCCGGCTCCGACGCGGCCTCCCTGCGCACCAAGGCGGTCCGGGACGGCGACCACTGGGTGATCACCGGGACGAAGGCCTGGATCACGCACGGCGGGATCGCCGACTTCTACACCGTGATGGCCCGCACCGGCGAGGACGGCCCGCGCGGGATCAGCGCCTTCCTCGTCCCCGGTGACGCGCCGGGCCTCAGCGCGGCGGTGCCCGAGAAGAAGATGGGCATGAAGGGCTCACCCACCGCCCAGGTGCACCTCGACGGTGTCCGGGTCCCCGACGACCGACGCATCGGTGAGGAGGGCCAGGGCTTCCCCATCGCCCTGTCCGCCCTCGACTCCGGGCGGCTCGGCATCGCGGCCTGCGCCATCGGCGTCGCCCAGGCGGCGCTGGACGAGGCGGTCGGCTACGCCACCGAGCGCAGGCAGTTCGGCCGGCCCGTCGGCGACTTCCAGGGCCTGCGCTTCATGCTCGCCGACATGGCCACCCAGATCGAGGCCGGCCGCGCGCTCTACCTGGCGGCGGCCCGGCTGCGCGACGCGGGCAGGCCGTTCGCCAAGCAGGCCGCCATGGCCAAGCTGCACTGCACCGACACGGCCATGAAGGTCACGACGGACGCCGTGCAGATACTCGGCGGCTACGGCTACACCGCCGACTTCCCGGCCGAGCGGTACATGCGCGAGGCCAAGGTGCTGCAGATCGTCGAGGGCACCAACCAGATCCAGCGCATGGTCATCGCCCGTCACGTGGCGGGACCCGAAGGTCGCTGAACTGTCCCGTGCGGACCGTCGGGGCCGCCAGCCTGATCCACTCCGGATCGTGGCGGCCCGGCAGGGTGCGGCCCCCGTCGGCCCACACGCGCATCAGGTCACGGTAGATCGGCGGGTCCTGCGGCGCAGGCGGCGGAACCGATTCTGCGGGGCGCGGCACGAAGATGCGCCGCTGACGCCCGGTGGCCGAGTACATGGGGGTCATGCCCGGGCAACGCGACAGCGGCCGGTCAGGTCACCGCCCGGCGGAATCGCGCGTCAGTCCATACCCGTCCGGTCCCCCCTCTGGCCACCTGCGTCCGCCTGACGTACCGTCAGCTGACCGTCCAGCAGGGGGTGCCCGTGGCCGACGACCGTCCCGTACCGCTCGACGAGTACCCCGTGCACCAGGTGCCGCTGTCCATGAAGCACGTGGCGACCGGGGACCGCAACGCCTACGACCGCTGCATCTTCCACGTCCTCGACCACACCGGCCGCGCCCTGCTCATCCTCGGTCTCGGCGTCTACCCCAACCTGGGCGTGATCGACGCCTACGCCACCCTGCGCACCGGCGACACCCTGCACGCCGTCCGCGCCTCGGACGCCCTCGGCGAGGACCGCATGCGGCTCACCGTCGGCCCGCTGCACATCGAGGTCCAGGAGCCGCTGCGACGCCTGCGCCTGAGATGCGCGGACGACCGTCTCGCCTACGACCTCAGCTGGACGGCCGCCTTCCCCGCCCTGTGGGAGCCGCACCACCTCCAGCGCAGGGGCGACCGGCTCACCCTGGAGGGCCGCCGCTTCGTGCAGGCCGGCACGGTCGAGGGCCTGATCCGGGCCGGGGGAGAGGAGTTCCGGGTCTCCCCGCGGGACTGGACCGGCACCCGGGACCGCAGCTGGGGCGTGCGGCCGGTCCCCGGCGAGGACGGCGGACGGCTCGCCGCGGACCACCCCGCCGAGGGCTTCCACTGGATCTGGTGCCCGGTCCGCTTCGAGGACCGCTTCCTGATGGTCGTCGTCCAGGAGGACGCCGACGGCTATCGCTCCCTGAACGACGCCACCCTGGTCCGTCCCGGCCACCGCGACCGCCAACTCGGCTGGCCCCGGACCGAGATCGGCTACCGCTCCGGCACCCGGCACCCCGAACGCGCCGTCATCCACCTCGGCGACGCGCGCACGCCACAGGAGCTGGAGGTGGAGATCCTCGCGTCCTCCCCCCTCGCCGTCGGCGCCGGCTACCCACCGGCCGACGACTGGCAGCACGGGACCTGGCTGGGGCCGGGCTGGGTGGACCGCCGTACCTACGACATGACGGCGCCCCACCCGCTCGCCGGCTACGGAGTCACCGACCACTCCGCCCGCTTCCGCCTCGACGGCCGGACGGGTCACGGCATCTTCGAGCACGGCTCCTTCGGCCGGCACGACCCGAGCGGCTTCACCGGCTTCGACTCGGTGGCGCCCTGAACCGCGACCCCGAGGAGGGCGAGATGGCCACGGCACCGCGTCCCCGCACCACCACCCGCGACCCCGAGGAACTGGCCCGGCGCCTCACGGCCTGGCTCGGCACCCGGCTGCCCGGCGCCCGGGCGGCCGGCGTCACCGTCCCGGCCTCCAACGGCATGTCCAGTGAGACCCTGCTCTTCGATCTGGACCACCCCCGGCCGCCGGTGCGCTCCTGCGCCCTGCGACTGGCGGCGGACCCCGCGGCGTACACCGTCTTCCCGGAGTACGACATGGCCCGCCAGTACCGCACCCTGCGCCTGGTCGCCGAGCGCACGGACGTCCCCGTGCCCCGGGTGCTGTGGCTGGAGGAGGACCCCGGCCCGCTCGGCGCACCGTTCTTCATCATGGAACGGGTCACCGGACGCGTCCCTCCGGACGTCATGCCGTACACCTACGAGGGCAGTTGGCTGCACGCCGCGAGCGACGCCGAGCGCGAGCGCCTGGAGGCGGCCAGCGTCGGGTTGCTGGCGCGGCTGCACGACCAAGTTCCCTTGCCGGACGCCGAGTTCCTCGCGCTGCCCGGCGAAGGGGACGCCCTGCGCCGGCACGTGAGGGCCCAACGCGCCTACTACGCCTGGGTGGTGGACGGGCTGCCCCGCTCACCCCTCATCGAGGCCGCGTTCGACCGGCTGGAGCAGCTGTGGCCGCGCGAGCCCGGCGCACCCGTCCTCTCCTGGGGCGACGCACGCATCGGGAACGTCGTCTACGACGGGTTCGAGCCCGTCGCCGTCCTCGACTGGGAGATGGCGGCGCTCGCCCCGCGCGAGGTCGACCTCGGCTGGATGGTCTTCCTGCACCGCTTCTTCCACGACCTCACCGTCGGCTCCGGCCGTCCGGGCCTGCCCGGCCTGCTGCGCCGCGACCGCGTCGAGGCCCGCTACGCGCGCCTGACCGGGTACACCCCGCGGGACATGGACTTCTTCCTCCTCTACGCCGCCCTGCGGCACGCGATCGTCATGCTGCGCGTCGCCTACCGGCAGGTGCACTTCAAAGAGAGTGCCGTCCCGGCGGATCCGGACAGGCTGATCCTGCACCACGACACTCTGCGGGCCATGGTGCAGGGCAGTGACCGGGAAGCGGTGGGGTGACTCAGGCCGCCTGGTGGCGCATCGCCGGCACGCGCATCGGGCGCGAGCCCGGGCCGCCTGCGTGCGAGAAGGGCTGCGTCCGCCAGTCCAGACCCTGGGGGAGCGTCAGCAGCAGGGCGGTGTCCTGCTCCTGCGGCCCGGCCGACTCGTCCGCGGGGCGGGCGTCGGCCGCCGCACGGCCGGTGCCCGCACAGACCGTGAGTCCGAACGGGTTCCACGGCGAGGCGCACAGCGCGTGCTCCGGCAGGACCTCCTCGTCCGCCAGCAGCGCGATCGGCTGCGCGCAGTCCGGGCAGATCACCCGGTACATCTCGAAGGTGTCGTAGGCGTCCAGTTCGTCGTCGACGGCGTCGGGTTCGACGCCCTCCGGCTCGGGCTCGACGACCGGCTGCTGGCGCTTGGACGCGGATCGACCAGGGCGCTTGACACTCTGCATGGGACTCTCCCCCTAAGGCTGGGCCGAGAAGGCGCTGCGGCCTCGACCACACCAAGCACTTCCCGTCCGCTCTCGGGGGTAATCACGAGACCATCACGGAGCCTGTTCGAAACGTGTGGCATTCGTCACATGCCGTGCGCAGGTGCCCGTGGGGCCCCGCTGCGGTGCTTTTTGTATCGAACCGGCCATGACCTGCGGTCTCGGCTATCCGATGAGGTCAGACGCCCTGTAGGTTCTTGCGCCATGGAGGAGCTGGACCGTCAGATCGTGCAGCTGCTCGTCAAGGACGGGCGGATGAGCTACACAGACCTGGGCAAGGCCACGGGCCTGTCCACGTCGGCCGTGCACCAGCGGGTGCGCCGGCTCGAACAGCGTGGCGTCATCCGCGGCTACGCCGCGGTGGTCGACCCCGAGGCCGTCGGGCTGCCGCTCACCGCGTTCATCTCGGTGAAGCCGTTCGACCCCAGCGCGCCCGACGACATCGCGGACCGCCTCGCCGGCGTCCCCGAGATCGAGGCTTGCCACAGCGTCGCGGGCGACGAGAACTACATCCTCAAGGTCCGCGTGGCCACCCCGCACGAACTCGAGGAACTCCTGGCCCGGCTGCGCAGCCTGGCAGGGGTGTCCACCCGGACGACGGTGGCCCTGTCGACGCCGTACGAGGCACGACCGCCGCGGATCTGAGCCGGCGGGCGCCGCGGCCGCCCGGTGCCCGCACCGCCGGCCGCCGTTTCGAGGTGCCCCAGGTGCGGGTCCGCCCCCGTGGCAGGAGAAACTGTCGGCTATGAGTGAGCGCACCGCCGAGCCCCCCAAGACCGTCCTCCTGCGCCGCGGCGAGGTGCACAGCCCGGCCGACCCCTTCGCGACGGCGATGGTCGTCGAGGCGGGGCAAGTCGCCTGGGTCGGCTCCGAGGGCGCCGCCGACGCCTTCGCCGACGGCGTGGACGAGGTGGTCGACCTCGACGGCGCCCTGGTGACCCCCGCCTTCACCGACGCTCACGTGCACACCACCGCCACCGGACTCGCCCTGACCGGCCTCGACCTGTCCGCCGCCCCCTCTCTGGAGGCGGCCCTCGCGCTGGTCCGTGAGTTCGCCGCCGCCCGCCCGGACGACCGGGTGCTGCTGGGGCACGGCTGGGACGCCGCCCGCTGGCCCGGCGGTCGCCCGCCGACGCGGGCCGAGCTGGACGAGGCCTGCGGCGGACGCCCGCTGTACCTCTCGCGCATCGACGTGCACTCGGCCGTCGTGACCTCGGCACTCCTCGACCTCGTGCCCGCCCTGGGCCCGGTCGACGGTCCGCTCACCGCCGACGCCCACCACGCCGTGCGCGAGGCCGCCCTCGCCGCCGTCACCCCGGCCCAGCGCGCCGAGGCCCAGCGCACCGCCCTCGCCCACGCGGCCTCCCTCGGCATCGGCTCGGTCCACGAGTGCGGCGGCCCGCAGATCTCCTCCGAGGACGACTTCACCGGCCTGCTGAAGCTCGGCGCGCAGACACCCGGACCCCGGGTCGTCGGCTACTGGGCCGAACAGAACGCCGACAAGGCGCGGGACCTGGGTGCCGTGGGCGCCGCGGGCGACCTCTTCGCCGACGGCGCCCTCGGCTCGCACACCGCCTGCCTGCACGAGCCGTACGCCGACGCCGGCCACACCGGCACCGCCTACCTGGACGCCGACGCCGTCGCCGCCCACGTCGTCGCCTGCACCGAGACCGGCCTCCAGGCCGGCTTCCACGCCATCGGCGACGCCGCCCTGACCGCCGTCGTCGAAGGCGTGCGCGCCGCCGCCGAGAAGCTCGGCCTCGCCCGGATCCGTGCCGCCCGGCACCGGGTGGAGCACGCCGAGATGCTCACCCCCGAGACCGTCGCCGCCTTCGCCGAGCTGGGTCTGATCGCCTCCGTGCAGCCCGCCTTCGACGCGCTGTGGGGTGGCGAGGAGGGCATGTACGCCCGCCGTCTGGGTGCCGAGCGGGCCCGCACCCTCAACCCCTTCGCCGCCCTCCTGCGGGCCGGTGTGCCTCTCGCGTTCGGCTCCGACAGCCCCGTCACCCCGCTCGACCCGTGGGGCACGGTCCGCGCCGCCGCCTTCCACCACACGCCCGGGCACCGAATCTCCGTGCGCGCCGCCTTCACGGCGCACACGCGCGGTGGGTGGCGGGCGATCGGACGCGACGACGCGGGCGTCCTGGTCCCGGGCGCGCCCGCCGACTACGCCGTCTGGCGGACGGACGAGCTGGTCGTCCAGGCCCCCGACGACCGGGTGGCCCGCTGGTCGACCGACCCCCGCTCCGGCACCCCCGGCCTGCCCGATCTCACCCCGGGCCGCGACCTGCCGGTCTGCCTGCGCACCGTGGTGGGCGGACGGACGGTGTTCGTACGGCCGGGCGAGTGATCTCCCGGGGTGGCGCGGCGGCGATGATCACCGCCCGCCGCGTCGCCCGACCTGCACATCCTCCGGCCCCACCGCATCCGATGGGGTGTTTGTACAGGTCAGGCGACTGTTGACAGTCGACGGCCGGGGGCCGGTAGGTTCGGCCGAGTCCACCACCGGACGCCCGACCGGGGAGCGTTCACGCAACTCGTCGCGGCGCCGCTGGGTCAGGGACGGTGTGCCGCACCGGGGCACCGTCGCTGGGAGCCAGGCTCAGCGCCCGCGTCGACGAGGGAACGTTACGGCCGGTCGGCAAGGTGTGACCCGGGTGGGGCCCGGGCGCTCAGTAGACAACGGCTTTCGGTCGATCCGCAGCCAGCGGGTCCCAGGTCGGCCCGAAGGGCGCCGGGCCCCCATCCGCCGTGGCGCAATGGTGCCGAAAAGCGATTCTTACCCCACTCTTGTGGAATCGACACCACCGTCCGCACGAGCCGTCACGTCTTACCAGGCGGCGGCCACTATGGTGGACCCCTGCGTACGACCAGAAGGGGCAGCAGTGAACGACGGCGACGGGACCCTCGCGGCCGAGGTCCAGGGAAGGCAGTTCGGTCCCCTCGGCACAACCTTGGTGATCATTCCGACCTACAACGAGTCGGAGAACATCAAGGCCATCGTCGGCCGGGTGCGGTCGGCAGTGCCCGAGGCGCACATCCTCGTGGCCGACGACAACAGCCCCGACGGCACGGGCAAGCTCGCCGACGAGCTGGCCGCCGAGGACGAGCACGTCCACGTCATGCACCGCAAGGGCAAGGAGGGCCTGGGCGCCGCGTACATCGCGGGCTTCCGCTGGGGTCTGGAGCACGGCTACGGCGTCCTGGTGGAGATGGACGCCGACGGCTCCCACCAGCCCGAGGAGCTGCCGCGCCTGCTGACCGCGCTGAAGGGCGCCGACCTCGTGCTCGGCTCCCGCTGGGTGCCCGGCGGGCGGACCGTGAACTGGCCCAAGTCCCGCCAGTTCATCTCCCGAGGCGGCAGCCTCTACTCCCGCCTCGCCCTCGACCTGCCGCTGCGCGACATCACCGGCGGCTACCGCGCCTTCCGCCGGGAGACCCTCGAAGGCCTGGGCCTGGACGAGGTCGCCTCGCAGGGCTACTGCTTCCAGGTCGACCTGGCCCGCCGCGCGGTCAAGGCCGGCTACCACGTGGTCGAGGTGCCGATCACCTTCGTCGAGCGCGAACTCGGCGACTCCAAGATGAGCAAGGACATCCTCGTCGAGGCGCTGTGGCGGGTCACCGCCTGGGGCGTCGGGGACCGCGTCGGCAAGGTCACGGGCAAGGGCAGGCGGACCTCGTAACCTCCCGCCGGTGTCTTTCGTCGCCGGCTGATCATCCCCTTATCCCGCGCTGAGCCGTGCCCAGGCACACTGGGAGCATGACGACTGGCGTTCCGACCTCTCCGTACACCGCCCGGCAGCGACGCTCCCGGCTGCGCAGGTATCTGCCGCTGGGCTTCGCCGCGTGGCTGGTGCTGGAGATCTGGCTGCTGACCGTGGTCGCGGGCGCCGCGGGCGGCCTCACCGTCTTCCTGCTCCTGGTGGCGGGCGTCGTCGCCGGCTCCGTGGTCATCAAGCGGGCGGGCCGCCGCGCCTTCCAGAGCCTCAACGAGGCGCTCCAGCGGGGCGGCTCTCCCGAGCGCGGCGGGGGCAACGGCCTGATGATGCTGGCCGGCCTGCTGCTGATGATCCCGGGCCTGGTCTCCGACGCGGCCGGTCTCCTGCTGCTGCTCCCGCCGGTCCAGAAGATCGTGAGCCGCTTCGCCGAGAGTGCCCTGGACAAGAGGCTGCGCAGGGCCGCCCCGGGCAGCCTGGGTGACGCGTTCCAGCAGGCCCGCATGCACCGGCCCGACGGCAAGGTGGTGCAGGGCGAGGTCATCCGGCAGGACCGGGCCGGGTACGCGGACGGGTTCGGGGACGCACCGGGGGAGCAGCGGCCGCCGCTGACGCGCTGAACCGTCCGGGCGCGGACGGCTCAGCGTGCCGGACGGGTACGGAAAACACCGCGGGCGCCGTACGTGAGATCACGTACGGCGCCCGCGGTGTTGTGCAGCGTTATGCGGACTTGCGGCTGTCCCGAGGATGAACCGCGATGTTCATCGCCCCCGAGCGCAGAACCGCCAGGCGCTCCTCGAGGACCTCTTCGAGCTCCTCACGGGTGCGCCGCTCCATCAGCATGTCCCAATGGGTACGCGCGGGCTTGGCCTTCTTCTCCTCAGGGCCGTCGCCGTCGACCAGGAGTGCCGGGGCCCCGCAGACCTTGCACTCCCACTCCGGCGGGATCTCCGCCTCGACCGAGAAGGGCATCTCGAACCGGTGCCCCTTCTCGCATGCGTACTCCACGGCCTGGCGCGGAGCCAGGTCGATACCGCGGTCCGTCTCGTAGCTGGTCACCACGAGGCGCGTACCGCGAAGAGCTCGCTCACTCATGAATCGTGCCTCCCGGGCTTGTCGCCCACAGGACAGGTGTCGCTGTCGTCGTCATCCGGTCAACGTCCGGTCGGCGGTAAAGATTCCCGTTCCGGGTCATGCGTCGCCGTCGTAGCCGCCCCTTGTTCTACCCACAGGCGCCCGGTTTGTCACATCTGCTAGCAGATGTCACCCAGCGTTTCGGCATCTTTGACGCGCAGTAACGGTCCGCCTGGCAGGCCAAACGCGTACACTACCGCCCTTTCGCGTTGAACGCTAAATCGGTGCTAGATCTTCTCCGGAACCGGGTTGCCCGCCTGGCCGATGGCCATGCGCACCGGGACCCGGGCGAGCAGGGCGAAACCGATGACGAAGAAGGCCACCAGCGAGACGATCGCTGAGCGGTAGCTTCCGGTCAGCTGGTAGGTCAGGCCGAACAGCAGCGGCCCGAGCCAGCTCATCCCGCGGTCGCTCATCTCGTACGCAGAGAAGTACTCGGCCTCCTTCCCCGGCGGCACCAGATGGGAGAACAGCGACCGCGACAGCGCCTGGCTGCCGCCGAGGACCAGCCCGATCCCGCCGGCCAGCACGAAGAACCACACCGGAGCCCTCGCGGGCAGGAAGTAGCCGGCCGCCAGCGTGACGGTCCAGGCCACCAGCGAGCCCAGGATCGTCCGCTGGGCGCCGTAGACCCGGGCCAGTCGCCCCATGGCCAGCGCACCGGCCACCGCCAGCACCTGGACCAGCAGCACGGCCACGATCAGTGTCGACTGTCCGAGCCGCAGCTCCTCGGAGCCGTACACCGAGGCCTGGGAGATCACCGTCTGGATGCCGTCGTTGTAGACGAGGTACGCGAGCAGGAACGCCAGCGTCAGCGGATGCCGGCGCATGTCCCGGACCGTCGCCGCCAGCTGGCGCAGCCCGGGCGCCGTGCCGTGCGCCACGCGCGCGTGCCGGTCGCGCAGTCTGCGCAGCGGTACGAGTGTGAAGGCGCCCCACCACAGGCCGGCCGAGGCCAGGCAGATGCGCACCGCGGCCGTCTCGGACAGGCCGAAGGAGCCGTGCGCCGAGTACAGCACCAGGTTGGCGACGAGGACCGTGGAGCCCGCCGCGTAGCCGAAGGCCCAGCCCCGCGAGGAGACCGCGTCGCGCTCCTCGGGCGGGGCGATCTGCGGCAGGTAGGAGTTGTAGAGCATCATCCCGACGGATTGCGCCGCGTTCGCCACGATCAGCAGCACACCGCCGAGCAGATACCGGTCGCCGTCCAGGAAGAACAGGCCCGTGGTGGCCGCCGCGCCGGTGTACGCGGCCGCCGCGAGCAGCGGCTTCTTACGGCCCGTGCGGTCGGCCGCGCTGCCCACGAGCGGCATCACGACGACGGCCAGGACCACCGACAGGGACACCGAGTAGGCGAAGAAGGAGCCCGCCCGGACCGGGATGCCCAGCGGGTGCACATAGCCGTCGGCGTCCGCCGCGTGCTCGGCGACCGACGTGAGGTACGGACCGAGGAACACGGTCAGGACGGTCGTCGAATAGACCGAGCACGCCCAGTCGTAGAAGTACCAGCCGCGCTGCTCGCGCCGCAGACCGGCGCGCTCGTCCGCCGCCGGTGTCCGCACGGTGCCGGTGTCCACCCGCGCCCTCGCTTCCCCGCTCAACTGCGAAGGCTCGGCCGGGGCGCCCCGGGTGCTCAGACCCAGACGCCGCGCTCCTCCATGACCTTGCGCAACGTGTCGATGTGATCGGTCATGATGCCATCGACACCGAGGTCCAGGAGCCGGTGCATCCGCTCCGGATCGTTGACCGTCCACACGTGCACCTGCAGCCCGCGCGCGTGGGCGGCGCGGACGAAGCGGTGGTCGACCACCGGGACGCCGGACTGCGCCTCGGGCACCTGTGCGGCGACGGCGGAGCGGCGCACCGCGGCCGGCAGCCCCCAGGAGCGCAGCCGCAGGCTGAGCACCCCACGCGTGCCGAACGAGGTGGCCAGACGCGGCCCCGCCAGCCGCTGGGCACGCAGCACGCGCGCCTCGGAGAAGGAGCCCACGCAGACCCGGTCCCAGGCGTCCGTGCGCTCGACCAGCTCCAGCAGGGGCCGCAGCGCGGGCTCCGCCTTGATGTCGACGTTCCAGCGGACCCCGGGGAAGGTCTCCAGCAGTTCCTCGAACAGGGGCACCGGTTCCCGGCCGCCCACGCGCGCGTGCCGTACGTCGTCCCACGGCAGGTCGGCGATGCGGCCCGCCCCGTCCGTCACCCGGTCCAGGGTCGCGTCGTGGAAGGCCACGAGACGGCCGTCCGCCGTGGCGTGCACATCGGTCTCGATGTACCGGTAGCCCAGCTCCACGGCGCGCCGGAACTGCGCCACGGTGTTCTCCAGCCCGTCGGCGGCTCCGCCCCGGTGGGCGAAGGCGAGCGGGCCGGGGTGGTCGAGGTACGGGTGGCGTACGGGCGGCGTCGTGAGGGTCACCCCGGCAGTATCGCGCGCTCCGGTGTCGCGCCGGCAACGACCGTGCTGCCGACCGATGCCGCCGGGACGGCGAACACCCGCAGGAACAGTTGCGCCAGCGGGCCGATGGACACGGCGTACACCACGGTGCCCACCCCGATGGTCCCTCCCAGGGCGAAACCGGTGACCACGACGGCCACCTCGACCCCCGTGCGCATCAGGCGGATCGAACGGCCGGTGCGCCGGTGCAGGCCCGTCATCAGCCCGTCGCGCGGGCCCGGTCCGAAACTCGCCGCGATGTACAGCCCGGTGGCCGCGCCGTTCAGGACGATGCCCGCGAGCAGGAGCGGGACGCGCAGGGTGAGGGAGCGGGCGTCCGGGACGAGCGCGAGCGTGCCGTCCATGGCCAGGCCGACGACGAAGACGTTGGAGACCGTGCCCAGCCCGGGGCGCTGGCGCAGCGGGATCCACAGGAGCAGCACCGCCGCCCCGACGACGATCGAGACGACGCCGATGGTGAGTCCGGTCAGCTTCGCGATCCCCTGGTGCAGCACGTTCCAGGGCTCCAGGCCCAGGCCCGCCTCGACGAGCAGCGCGGAACTCGCGCCGTAGAGCGCGAGACCGGCGTACAGCTGGATCAGCCGTCGTCCGAGACGGTCCGGAGTGGACATGAAATACCCCCTGAGTGGTGGCGGTGGCCTGACGCATGACACTCTGTGGCTTGGGATGGAACGCCATCCATGGCCAATTCGGGGAAGGTGGACTGATCGTCATGGCGCAGTGGACCTCGGCGATGGGAGCCGCGCAGCTCGCCCGGCTCCTCAACTCCCAGCAGGACCGCCCGGCCGGTCCCGGCACCCGCCGTCCCCCCGCCTATCGCGCTCTCGCCGACGGCATCCGGCTGCTGGTCCTCGAAGGCCGTGTCCCGGTGGCCGCCCGGCTCCCCGCCGAGCGCGAACTCGCCCTCGCCCTCTCCGTGAGCCGCACCACCGTCGCCGCCGCCTACGAGGCACTGCGCGGCGAGGGCTTCCTGGAGTCGCGGCGCGGGGCCGGCAGCTGGACCGCCGTGCCCGCCGGGAACCCGGTCCCCGCCCGCGGCCTGGAGCCCCTGCCGCCGGAGGCCCTCGGCTCGGTCATCGATCTGGGCTGCGCGTCCCTCCCCGCCCCCGAGCCGTGGCTGACCCGCGCGGTGCAGGGCGCCCTGGAGGAGCTGCCTCCGTATGCCCACACGCACGGCGACTATCCGGCCGGACTCCCGGCGCTCCGCTCGATGATCGCCGAGCGCTACACCGCGCGCGGGATCCCCACGATGCCGGAGCAGATCATGGTGACGACCGGCGCGATGGGCGCCATCGACGCGATCTGTCACCTGTTCGCGGGCCGGGGCGAGCGCATCGCCGTGGAGTCCCCGTCCTACGCCAACATCCTCCAGCTGATGCGCGAGGCGGGGGCCCGGCTGGTCCCGGTCGCGATGGCCGAGGGGCTGTCCGGCTGGGACATGGACCGCTGGCGCCAGGTCCTGCGCGAGGCCGCGCCGCGCATGGCCTACGTGGTCGCCGACTTCCACAACCCCACCGGCGCGCTCGCCGACGAGGACCAGCGGCGCCGGCTGGTGGACGCGGCCCGTTCGGCGGGCACGGTGCTCGTCTCCGACGAGACGATGTCCGAACTGTGGCTGGACGACGCGTTCGCGGACGGTGGCATGCCGCGCCCGGTGTGCGCCTTCGACCCCGCGGGCTCGACCGTCATCACGGTCGGCTCGGCCAGCAAGGCGTTCTGGGCGGGCATGCGGATCGGTTGGGTGCGCGCGGCTCCGGACGTCGTACGCAGCCTGGTCGCGGCCCGCGCGTACGCCGACCTGGGCACGCCCGTGCTGGAGCAGCTCGCCGTGAACTGGCTGTTCAGCACCGGCGGCTGGGCGCAGGCGGTCGAGCAGCGCCGGGCCCAGGCCCGCGAGAACCGGGACGCGCTGGTGGCGTCGCTCCGCCGGGAGCTGCCCACGTGGGAGTTCGAGGTGCCGCAGGGCGGTCTGACCCTGTGGGTCCGCGCCGGCGGCCTCTCCGGCTCCCGTCTCGCCGAAGCGGGCGAGCGGACCGGCGTCCGCGTGCCGTCCGGGCCCCGCTTCGGCGTGGACGGCGCGTTCGAGGGGTACGTGCGCCTGCCGTTCACGGTCGGGGGAGCGGTGGCGGACGAGGCGGCGGTACGGCTCGCCGCCGCGGCTCGGCTGGTGGAGACGGGGGCCACCGGGGGTACGGAGGCGCCCCGCACGTTCGTGGCCTAGCAGACGCGGGGCGCTTCCCCGCACCCGTCCGGGGCACCGGCACCCTAGGAGGGCTCCGCGGCCAGGGCCTCCGCGGTCACCGGGGCCGCACCGACCGCCGGCTTCGTCAGATCCATCGGTGCGGTCTCCTCCGCGCTGCCCCGCGTCGGCAGCAGCGCCAGCACCGCCTGCCGGTCGGCGTCGCTCGTGGCGTCGTCGTACGGATCCGGCGTACGCGGCACCTGAAGCCGGTGGACGGGGCCGTTCCCGAGCCGGGCGTACCCCCGCCCGGGCGGCACGTGCCCGAGCGGCGTCGTGTGCGGCGGCTCCCCCAGGACCGACTCCACCTGCCGGGGCGCCGCGACCCCGAGGACGACACGCGCGCGCGTGTGCTGCCGCACCGCGTCGCTCAGCGCCTCCGCGCCGTCGAACTGCTCGGCGACGACGACGGTCACGTTGGCCGCGCGCCCGTGCCGCAGCGGCACCTGGAGCAGGGTCTGCGGATCCTTGCGGCCGTCGGTCACCGCGAGGTGGGCGAACACGCTCGGCCGGTCCACCAGGATCCACAGCGGGCGCCGGGTGTCCTCGGGCGGCGGGTCGCCCGCCTGCCGGGCCAGGGTGATGGCGATCAGCCGTCGCTCGGTCTCCTGCGCGGCCCACTCCAGGCTGGCCAGCGCCCCGGGCAGGGCGCACTCCACGGCCAGTACGCCGTCCCGGCCGGTCAGGCACGCGTACTCGCCGGTGCCGCCGCCGTCGACGATCAGGACGTCGCCGTACTGCAGGGCCTGCAGGGCGATGGAGCGCAGCAACGTCGACGTGCCGCTGCCCGGGTGGCCCATGGCCAGCAGGTGCGGCTCGGTGGAGCGCACGCCGGTGCGCCAGACGACCGGCGGGACGTCGATCTGTTCCTCGCCGTAGGCAAGGGGCAGCGTGCGCTGGACCTCGCTGGGGTCGGTGAAGCCGAGGACGGTCTCGCCCGGCGTGGTGACGAAGCGCTGGGCGGCGATGTCCGTGGGCAGCGGGGCGAGGACGGTGACCGCCAGCTGGTTGCCCGCCTCGTCCCAGGCGAAGTGGTACTCGCGGCCCCGCCCGGCCTTCGCGGTGAGGAGCTGTTCGATCCGGGCCCGGGCGTCGGGTTCGCCGTCGGGGAAGTAGGCGGGATAGCGGATCACGAGGTGACCGACGCGCCCGTCAGCGTCGAACTCGTGCGCCGTGAAGGCCTTCTCCCACTCCCCGCCGTGCGCGTACAGCGGCGCCGGGTCCTCGGGACCGGAGAAGTACGGCACCAGTGCCTCGTAGAGCGCCTGGAGCCGTTCGAGCTGGGACTCGTCGGGCCCCTCGGGGGCCGGCGCTTCCCGGTCGCGGCCGTGCCAGGCCGCTGCCGCCATCAGGGTGATGACGGCGAGCAGCGGTCCGTACGGCACCAGGGTCACGACCAGGATCACGGAGGCCGCCAGGAACAGCAGGGGCCCCCGTTTGTCCTTGGGCGTGTCCGCCCACCTGCGCCGCCCGGCCGAGGCCAGCCGGCGCATCCCGCGAGTGACGGTGATCAGCGGGTGGAGGACGTCGGTGGCACTGTCGGCCGCCGTCCGGGCCAGCTCCCTGCTCCGGGCGATCTGCATCCGGGCGATCTGGGCGCTGTCTTTGCTCAGAATGCGGGGGAGAGGGCGCCGGGCCACTGCTGTCTCCTGTGGGTGCGTGCGGGCGGGGCGTGCGGGGTCAGAACTTGAGGCCGCCGAGGAGGCTGGCCAGGCTCTCGCCGCCGGCCTTGATGCTCGGGGCGATGGCCGTGCTCGACAGGTAGAAGCCGAACAGGGCCGAGACCGTGGCGTGCGAGCCCTTCAGTCCGTCCTTGCGGAAGAAGAGGAAGACGATGACGCCGAGCAGGAACACGCCGGACAGGGAGAGGATCATTTCGGGCCTCCTGGTGTCGAAGGTGGGGGACAGTCACCATGAGTTCTTCCAGGATCACAGGATGTATCCATACGATTAAAGGTGCAACTGGGTGAAATCCGGTTGATTTCGCCCACTCGGTGGAGCCGTCCTGACCCGGTTGACCAGGTCTGTTCCCTCCGGCGGAGCCCGCAGCCGATCTTTACCTCGGGCGCATCGGGTCATGTGCCGTGGGAGCCAGTACGCTGGCGATTCACTCGTACGGCCGCCTTCCGCTCGGTGTCGTACGCTCCATCAGTCCCGAGAACCGGTCCCGGAGCCGGTCCGACATCCCAAGGAGAGGCGGTCCGGATGAGTGAAGCCCCCGACCCCGAGGTCGTGGAGCTGGCGACCAAGATCTTCGATCTGGCCCGGCAGGGGCAGACCGAGGCGCTGGTGGCGTACGTCGACGCCGGCGTTCCGGCCAACCTCACCAACGACCGGGGCCGACTCCCTGGTGATGCTCGCCGCCTACCACGGCCACGCCGACGCGGTGCGTGCGCTGCTCGCCCGCGGCGCGGAGGCGGACCGGATCAACGACCGGGGCCAGACCCCGCTCGCGGGGGCGGTCTTCAAGGGCGAGACGGACGTGATCAAGGCCCTGCTGGAAGGCGGAGCCGATCCCGCGGCGGGCACGCCGTCGGCCGTCGACACGGCACGCATGTTCGGCAAGACGGACCTCCTGGAGCTGTTCGGCGTGAGCTGACACGCCGTCCTGACCAGGTACGACACAGAAAACGGGGGAGGCGGTAAAGGGCCGCCGGAAATACGGTCGCGGCAGCACACACCGCGGGTCATCATGACGACGTGATTCACGGACGCGATGGCTGGGCAGGTGTTGCCGCACCGCGCGGGCCGTGATGCGGTCCGCATGGGCCACCGACGAGAGGCAGAGAGAGATGGTCTACAGCAAGCAAGAGACGGCGGGCGCTCCGACGTTGTGTCACGCGGCCAGGTAGTGCGTGTTCCCCGGTTGCGTCGACGCTTGATGTGAGGCTGTTTCCCATGTTCGATCCGGTCATAGCGCCCAGCGGTACGCTGCTCGGCCTGCTGCAGCGGGGCCGCGGCGACGGCACGCTGCACGCGCTCACCGCCCCCCGTGCGGAAGCGCTTGCCGCCCTGAACCACTGTGTCCTGCGCGATCCCCGCCACGACTGGCAGGTGGAGAACCGCTCCCTGTACTACGCCCGGCTCTATCTCGACCTGGACGGCGAGCTGGACGCCGTCGAGGCGCACCTCTTCGACCCCGAGGACGTGCTCGACACCGACGAGTCCCGCACCGGCCTCGCGCTGGCCGTCCTCGGGCACCTCGCCTCCTACGGCCGGCGGGACGCGCTCGAACTGCTGCGCAGGTACGCCGCCCACGGCTCCAACTGGGCCTGGGCCCTGGACGAGCTGGCCCTCAGGGACGACGACGCGGGCCTGCGCGCCCTCGCCGCCCCCGTCCTGACCCGCTTCCCCGCCGATCCCGAGGGCGAGGCCGAGCTGGCCGCCGCCGTCCGTGACGCCTTCGAACCGCGCCCCTGGCGGCTGTGGGCCGAGGATCCGCGCGAATCGATCGCCACGCGTGTGCGTGCCGCCCAGGAGACCGGCTGTTTCGACCGCTGGCAGCGGCAGATGCGGCCGACCGGCCCGCGTCCCGGCTGGAGCGTGCGCGCCGTCTTCGAGTGGGCGCAAGCGGGCATGGACCGCGGTGCCGCCCTGCATGTGCCGGCCGCCCGCTGCCTGGTCGCCGTGGCCGGCCCCGAGGACCGCCCGGAGATCCTCCAGGCCGCCCGGGGCGGCATCGACGGCGCCCGCTGCACAGCCCTGCGCTACCTCGCCGACGGCAACGATCCGGTGGCCCTCGACCTGATCGAGGCCGCGGTCGCCGACGGAACGGCCGTCGTCGTGGAGGCCGCCGTCGATGCCTTCGAACGCATGCGCAGTGTCACCGCCGTGGAACGTGCCCGACGCTGGGCCCAGCGCCCCGACGCGCTCGGCGCCGCCGCCGGACGCATCCTCGCCTGCCGGGGCGGGGCGCGGGACAGCGACCTCGTCCTCGGTGCCCTGCGCGAGGCCGTACGCGGCGAGGGCCCCGACGCGCCCACCCTGTGGACCCTCGTCGACGGCGCCGGACGCCTCGGCATCGCCTGCGCGGCGCCCGTGCTGCGCCACGTCTACCGCGAGACGGCCTCCTCCCATCTGCGGGGCCGCGCCGCCCGCGCGCTGGCCGCCACCGATCCCTCCTTCGCCACCGGCTTCGCCGTCGAGTGCCTGTGGGACTGCGAGGAGACCACCCGCGAACTCGCCGCCCGGCACGCCGAGACCGGCGACGCCCGGGTCGTGGAGCGACTGCGCCGCCTCGCCGCCGATCCGGCCGAGGAGGCCGAGGTGCAGACCGCGGTGCGCAGCCGCTTCGAACCGGACATCCCCACCGGGTGACCCCCACCCGCGCACACGGCCCGGGCGGACGACCGCCCGCCGGGTGAACACCCGGTGACCCACAGGTCAGGCGGCCATGACGGCCGCCTGACCTGCTCGGGTGTGCAGTCCAACGCTCATGGGACGTTCCCCGGGCGGAAAGATCGAAGTCGACGCGGCCACGTCCGGCGCGGCGACAACACCGGTATGCGTGTCGTCATCGTGACCGAATCCTTTCCCCCCGATGTGAACGGCGTGGCCCACTGCGCGCTCCAGACCGCCCGGCACCTCGTAGATCGCGGTCACTCCCCGCTCGTCGTCGCGCCGGCCCCGCCTCCCGGCAGCGCACCGGACACGGACGCCCCGTGCCCGGTCGTCCGCGTCCCCTCCCTCCCCCTGCCCGGCTACCCCCAGGTCCGTGTCGCCCTCCCCAGCAGGCGGCTCGCCGCGGCGCTCCTCGACCACCGCGCCGACCTGGTCCATCTCGCCAGCCCCTTCGTCCTGGGCGTCCGCGGCATGGCCGCCGCCGCCCGGCTCGGCATCCCCGCCGTCGCCGTCTACCAGACCGACCTCGCCGGTTACGCCCGCACGTACATGGGCGCCGGGGAGGCGGCGGCCTGGCGGCGGATCCGCTCGGTGCACTCCGCCGCCGACCGCACGCTGGCGCCGTCCAGCGCCGCCCTGAACGACCTGGAGACACACGGCGTGCCCCGGGTGCGGCTGTGGCCGCGGGGCGTGGACACCGTACGTTTCCGGCCAGAGCTGAGGGACGAGGCCCTGCGCCGCGAACTCGCGCCGAACGGCGAACTGATCGTCGGCTACGTCGGCCGGCTCGCCCCCGAGAAGCACGTCGAACTCCTCGCCGGCGTGTGCGGACTGGCGGGGGTGCGGGTCGTGGTCGTCGGTGACGGGCCCAGCCACGCCCACCTCACCGAGGCGCTGCCCGGCGCCGTCTTCCTCGGCCGCCGCACTGGCGACGACCTGGCCCGGATCTTCGCCTCGCTGGACGTGTTCGCGCACACCGGACCCTTCGAGACCTTCTGCCAGACCGTGCAGGAGGCCATGGCCGCCGGAGTCCCGGTGGTCGCCCCGGCCGCGGGCGGCCCGCTCGACCTGGTCGCCCACGGCCGCACCGGCCTGCTCGTGCCCCCGCGCGACGCCGACGCCGTACGGGAGGCGGTCCGCACCCTCGCCGCCGACCCCGGCCGGCGGGCCGCGTACGGCGCCGCCGCCCGCGCGACGGTGGAGGGCCGCACCTGGGCCGCCGTCGGCGACCGGCTGATCACCCACTACGACGACGTCCTCGCGGCGCGGAAGACGGCGGTGGCGGCATGACCGGCCCGTCCCTGCGCATCGTCCGGCTCGCCAACTTCGTCGCGCCCACCTCCGGCGGCCTGCGCACCGCCCTGCGCGAGCTGGGCAAGGGCTTCCGGGCGGCGGGCCACGAGCCGGTGCTGATCGTGCCCGGCGAACGGCACACCGACCGCGACACCGAGCAGGGCCGGGTCATCACCCTGCCCGGCCCGCTCCTCCCCGGCACCGGCGGCTACCGGGTCCTCACCGACAAGCGGCGCGTCGCCGCCCTCCTGGAGGACCTGGCCCCCGACCGGCTGGAGGTCTCCGACCGCACGACCCTGCGCTGGACCGGCCGCTGGGCCCGCCGCGCGCGCGTGCCCGCCGTGATGGTCTCCCACGAGACCGCCGACGGCGTCCTGCGCACCTGGGGCCTGCCCGAGAACCTCTCCCGACGCGCCGCCGACGCCCTCAACACCCGCACCGCGCACGTCTACTCGCGGGTGGTGTGCACCACCGAGTTCGCCGAGCGCGAGTTCGTCCGCATCGGCGCGCGCAACGTCGTACGCGCCCCGCTGGGCGTCGACCTGATGGAACGCCACCCGGTGCTGCGCGACCCGGGCCTGCGCGCACGGCACGCGCGCGAGAACGAGGCGCTGCTCGTGCTGTGCTCCCGGCTGTCGGTGGAGAAGCGGCCCGGCACGGCCCTGGACGCCCTGGAGGCGCTGCTGCGGCGCGGGCGGCCGGCGGTGCTGGTCGTGGCCGGGGACGGGCCGCTGCGGGCCCGGCTGGAGCAGCGCGCCCGGGAGCACGGGCTGCCGGTGACCTTCCTGGGGCACATCTCCGACCGGACCGCGCTCGGTGCGCTCCAGGCGTCCGCCGACGTGTGTCTCGCGCCCGGGCCCGCCGAGACCTTCGGGCTGGCCGCCCTGGAGGCCATGGCGTGCGGTACGCCCGTGGTGGCGAGCGCGTCGTCCGCGCTGCCCGAGGTCATCGGCTCCGCCGGGGCGACCGCGGCCGGCGGCGGCGAGGCGTTCGCGGACGCCGTGGAACTGCTCCTGGAGCGAGGTGAACCCGAGCGGCGGGAGGCGGCACGCGCGCGTGCGGAGTGCTTCGGCTGGGGTACGGCGGTGGAGGCGTTCCTCGCCGCGCACGACGCCCCGGTGACCGCTCCCCGGAGCGGTGCCGTCCCGGAGGGCGTGGCATGAGACCCGTCCGCTTCGTCGCCCTCGGGGACTCCCTGACCGAGGGCGTGGGGGACCCCACCGGGGACGGCTGGCGGGGCTGGGCCGCCCTGCTGGCCGCGTCACTCGGCGAGGGGACGGAGTTCACCAACCTCGCGGTCAGCGGGGCGCAGACGCTCGACGTGCTGGAGCGGCAGACTCCGGCCGCCCTCGACCTGCGGCCCGCCCTGGTGTCCGTGGTCATCGGCGTCAACGACACGCTGCGCTGCACCTTCGACATCCACGCCGTGGCCGCGCGGCTCGACCAGGTCTTCGCGTCCTTCGCCGGGCAGGGCGCCACCCTGCTCACCGCCTGCCTGCCCGACCCGGGCGCGATGCTCGGGCTGCCGGGCGCCCTGGCCCGCCCGCTGGCCCGTCGCCAGCGTGCGGTCAACACGGTCGTCCACGCCCTGTCCGACCGGTACGGCGCGGTCCACCTGCACGCGGCGGAGGGCGCCTGGGTCACCGACCGGGCCCTGTGGAGCGCGGACCGGCTGCATCCGGGCGAGCGGGGGCACCGGCGGCTCGCCCTCTGCTTCCACGCCCTGCTCGCCGAGGCCGGCCTGGCCACGGGACAGGCGCCGTCGCCGGAACCCGAGTTCGCCGCTCCGACCCGGACCGCACGCCTGCTGTGGCTCGCGACGGCCGGCACCGGCTGGGTGGCGCGGCGGTGCACGGACCTGCTGCCGCAGCTGCTGAGCCTCGCCGCCGACGAACTGGGCCACCGCGCCCGGGGCACCAGCGGCCGCCTCGACCTGCGGGCGTCGGCGGCGGTGGCCGCGGCGCTCGCGGCCCTGTCGGACGCGACGGCGGACGCCACCGCGGACGGCACCGGGGACGGCGCCGTGGCTCAGCGGCGCCGTCCGGGGGCGGGTTTCACCGGGGTGTCCGGCACCGCCGGTCCGGCTCCCGGGAGACCGGCGGTGCGGGCCACCGCGAGCACCGGGTAGCCGGCGGTCGCAGGCCGGCCGGGAGGACCGCGGGGAGGACCACCGGCCGGCCATGCCCTGGACGGAGCCGGCGTCCGGTCGACCGCGGTAGGCGGCGTTCTCACGCCTCCTGTCCTCGCCGTCCTCGCCGGACTGCCGTTCGGCTGGTTGGCCTCAGTCGATGCCGACCAGCCGGTACTGCTCGTCGCGGGCGTCGGTCAGGAACATCTGGCCCGGCGCATGGGTGATGGCGAACGGCGGCCGGGAGGCCATCACCGCCGCCTGCGGGGTCACTCCGCAGGCCCAGAACACCGGGATGTCGCCGTCGTCGGCCGCCACCGGGTCGCCGAAGTCGGGCCGGTCCAGGTCCTCGATGCCGAGCGCCGCGGGATCACCGCAGTGCACCGGCCCGCCGTGCACGGCCGGCAGCAGGCTGCTCTCCCGGATCGCGGCCCCGAGGCGCTCCGGCGGCACCGGGCGCATGGACACCACCATCGGCCCGCGCAGCCGGCCCGCCGGGCGGCACTGGCGACCGGTGACGTACATCGGCACGTTGCGGCCCTGCTCGACGTGCCGGATCGGCACGCCCGCCCGGGCCAGCGCCCACTCGAAGGTGAAGCTGCACCCGAGCAGGAACGACACCAGATCGTCCCGCCAGTGCGCGCGCACGTCCGTGGGCTCCTCGACCAGCTCGCCGTCCTGCCACACCCGGTAGCGCGGCAGGTCGGTGCGCAGATCGGCGCCTTCGGCGAGGACGGTCGCCGGCGAACCGGCGTCCGTGACGTCGAGCACCGGGCAGGGCTTGGGGTTGCGCTGGCAGAACAGCAGCATGTCGTAGGCCCAGTCGGCGGGCACCGTGATCAGGTTGGCCTGCGTGTGGCCCCGCGCCACCCCGGCCGTGGGACCGGCCAGGCCCTCCCGGAAGCGGGCCCGTGCGGTTTCCGGGCTCCACGCGTGCGCGTGGGCACTGGCCGTGGTGACGGGGCGGTCCTCCGTACGCTGTGTCTGGGTCATGCCAGCTCCGTTCCGCGGGTCTCCGGAAGTCCGAGCAGTGCGAGGGCCGCGAGGCCGTAGCCGATCGCGCCGAAGACCAGCGCCCCGCCCACGCCCCAGCTGTCGGCGAGGAAGCCCACCAGGGTCGGGAACACCGCGCCCACCGCGCGGCCCGTGTTGTACGTGAAGCCCTGCCCGGTGCCGCGCACCGCGGTCGGGTACAGCTCGCTCAGATAGGAGCCGAAGCCGCTGAAGATCGCCGACATGCAGAAGCCGAGCGGGAAACCGAGCACCAGCAGCAGGGTGTCGGCGCCGTGCGGGATGTGGGCGTACGCCAGGATGCACACCGCCGACAGCAGCGCGAACAGCCAGATGTTGGCGCGCCGGCCCAGCCGGTCGGTGAGGTGGCCGCCGGTCAGGTAGCCGAGGAAGGCGCCGGAGATCAGGAAGGTCAGATAGCCACCGGTGCCGACGACCGACAGACCGCGCTCGGACTTCAGGTACGTCGGCACCCAGGTCGCCAGCGTGTAGTAGCCGCCCTGCACGCCCGTGGACAGCAGGCTCGCGAAGACGGTGGTGCGCAGCAGACCCGGGGTGCCGTTCCGGCCCGGACGGAAGATCGCCGTGAACGAACCCCGCGCCGCGTCCTGTTCGCGTGCCGCCGTCGCCGTGGGCGCGTCGTGCACCCGGCGGCGCAGCCACACCACGAGCAGCGCGGGCAGCGCGCCGGTCCAGAACATGATCCGCCAGGCCCAGTCGTCACCGGCGAAGGAGAAGACCAGCGTGTAGACGATCGCCGCCAGCGCCCAGCCGACCGCCCAGGAGCTCTGGACCGCCCCGAGCGTACGGCCCCGGTGCCGGGCGGAGGAGTACTCGGCGACCAGGATCGCCCCGACCGCCCACTCGCCGCCGAAGCCGAGGCCCTGGAGGGCGCGGAAGACCAGCAGCGTCTCGTAGGTCGGCGCGAAGCCGCACGCGACGGTGAAGACGGCGTAGGCGGTCACCGTGATCATCAGCGCCCGGACCCGGCCGACCCGGTCCGCGACGACGCCCGCGACGGCGCCGCCGACCGCCGAGACCACCAGCGTGACGGTGGTGAACAGGCCGGTCTGGCCGCTGTCCAGGCCGAAGTACGCCGCGAGCGCGACCATGCTCAGCGGCAGCGTGAAGTAGTCGTAGGAATCCAGGGCGTATCCACCGAAAGCGCCGGCGAACGCGCGCCTGCCGCGCGGCCCGAGGGCACGCAGCCAGCCGAACGCGTCGTCCTCGGCGGTGTGTTCACCTCCGGCCGGCCGGACACGCGAGGGGACGGACCGGGGTGGTGGAGTCGTGCTCATGGGCACCTCGCAGAACGGGGACGGAGGGTGCTGGACAGTGAGCCGTGACGAGCACCGTAGAGGATCGTTCAACGATCCTTCAATACCCACGTTGTCTCGTTCTGTTGTCTGCGATTGAATTCCGGGCATGACAGAGCAGCTGACGGGACTCGCCGACGACCGTGCGCTCCTGGGGCGGACGAGTACGGCGGAGCGGGTTTCGGACATCCTCAGGAGCCGCATCGCGGAGGGCTACTTCCCGCCCGGCACCCGGCTGTCCGAGGACGGCATCGGCGGGGCCCTCGGCGTCTCCCGCAACACACTGCGCGAGGCGTTCCGGCTGCTCACGCACGAACGTCTGCTGGTGCACGAGCTCAACCGGGGCGTGTTCGTGCGGGTCCTGACCGTCGAGGACGTCGAGGACATCTACCGCACGCGCGCCCTCGTCGAGTGCGCCGTCGTCCGCGGGCTCGGCGAGCCGCCGTACCCGCTGGAGGGGCTGGCCGCGGCGGTCGCCGAGGGCAAGACGGCGGCGGCCGGCCATGACTGGAAAACGCTGGGCACCGCCAACATCCACTTCCACCGGGAACTGGTCGCCCTCGCCGGCAGCGAGCGCACCGACGAGCTGATGCGCAGCGTCTTCGCGGAGCTGCGGCTCGCCTTCCACGTCGTGGACGACCCGCGCCGGCTGCACGAGCCGTACCTCGCCCGCAACCGCCGGATCCTGCGGGCGCTGCAGACCGGCGACAGGCGCGAGGGAGAACGGCTGCTGGAGACCTACCTCGCGGACTCGCTGGAGCGGGTCGTCGAGGTGTACCGGCGCAGGGTCGGCGAGGAGAGCGCCTCGTAGGGGCCCGCGCGGAGCAGGGCCCCGCGCCGACCAAACCGGCGGAGCCGCTCGTTTGGGTCGATGTCAGACCTAGGACCTAGTCTGTGCACCGTGACTTCGCCTGCATCGACGGACAGCGTTCCGCCCCAGCTCAGCGCGGGGCCGCGCCCGGCTCCGGGCCCGGCCGCCGACGAGGGGCTGGCGCGTCGGCTGCGCGCGCTCGCCTGCACCGCGCCGCTGCACGACCTCGACGCGCGCAAGGCCAACCTGGCCGGCGAGTACTCGGTGTACGGCATGGCCGAGGTGGCCCTGGCCGCCATCGACCTGGTCACGCTCAACATGGACTTCGACACCGGCGCCGACCACGAGCAGATCGTCGCCCGGCTCGTCCCGCGCATCGCCGCCCAGGCTCCGCACCGGCCCGCCGCGGAGCACGAGCGCGTGGCCCGCTGGGTGCTGGAGAACCTGATCAACGTCGGCAGTGTCGACCGCGGCTTCCGCGCGGTGTACGGCACCTTCGCGCCGGACGGCACTTACGTCCGCCGTGACTACGACTTCAAGCTGATCGAGGAGGTCCCCGGCCCCGGTGGCACGGTGTACCTGCGGACGACGGACGAGGCGGTCAACGTCCTCGTCGGCGCCCTCGACACCGATGTCACCAGCGCGCAGATCGCCGCCGAGGTCAAGCTGGAGGTGCTGATCAACCGCGGGCGCCTCGCCGACGCCCAGCTCGCCGCCGAGCAGGCCCGCTACCGCACCGTGCAGTACTCCGAGACCCTGCGCCGCGCCCTCGACGCCACCCGGCGCAACGTCCGCGCGGTGGACTGGCTGGGCGCCGTGCCCGACATGATCGCCGAGGCCCTGGACCACGTGGCCGACCGCTACCGCCACGAGAACGCGATCCTCACCAACATCCGCAAGGCCCGCGACGAGACCGAGGACCCCGAGCACAAGCGCCGCGCCGCCGAACTCGTCGACATCGTCAAGGACTGCATCCGCCGGCACACCCAGCTCCAGTCGCGGCTGCTGGAGGCCGGCCCGCTGTTCCGCGCCGAACAGGACCGGCAGGCCTTCGCCACGCCGGTGACGACCTCCGGGATCGACCTGTACGGCCACCTGGTCGCCCCCGTCCTGACGCTGCCCCTGGAGCGGGCCACCCGGGTCACGGACGCGTTCTTCGCGAGCGGGACGGGGCTGCGGACGCCGGTGTCCGTGCGGGTGGCCGACCTCGTCGACATACTGCTGACCCCGCCCGTGGAGCGCGAGCACCTGGGCGCGGAGATGCCCGAGCCCGACCTGATCGCCACGCCGGACGACAGCCGGTTCAGCGAGGAGCAGCTGGCCGCCGCCCTGGAGCTGCTGGACCTGCCGGCGGACGCTCCGCGCAGGCTGTCCGGTCTGCTGGCCGAGGCCCGGCGCACCGGTGACCCCGATCTGGCCTACCTGGTCGCCCTCCTGGCCGTCCACGCGGCCAGCCCGGCCGTCGGCACCGCCTACCGGCAGGGCGAGGAGAAGCTGCTGTTCGCCGTGGACGACGGAACCGAGCTGGACGATCCCGAGTTCGGCGGGGCGGACCTGATCGTGGGGACCGCGCTGCTGGACGCCGCGGGGATGGCGGCGGACCGGACGGAAGCCGCATGAGTGAGCACGAGCCGCATGAGTGAGCACGGAAGCAGCATGAGTGAGCAAGCAGCATGAGTGAGCAAGCAGCATGAGTGAGCAAGGACGCGACAAGGAGCCCAAGCCGTGACCGAGCACGTCGACCGGAGTGAGCCCGAGCCTGCCGCCGCGCCGGCGGGCTCCGCCGTCACCCCCGCCGACGCCGCCGACGCGGCGCGGCTCGTCGCCTTCGGCCTGCAGCCCAAGCTGCAGCCCGCACGCGACCAGGAGTACACGGAGCTGCTGCGCCGCTACCGCGACGACCCGGCGTTCGCGCGCCTCGCGGACGCCGTCGCCGCCGGACTCGGGCTCGTCGTGCTGGAGGTGTCCCCGCGCGCGGGCATGGCCGTCACCGCCGCCGAGGACTCGGTGTTCGCCGTCCGCATGGGCGACTACGCGCGCCGCACCACCGCCGACTCCGGCGACCGCTTCCTGCACGGACTCGCCCACCTCGCCGTCGCCGCACTGGCGTTCCCGCGCCCGGAGGACCTGGCCGACGACACCTACATCGGCCGCGTCACGGTCAACGGCGTCGACGCCTTCGTACGCCAGGCCTGCCGGCGCCTGGAGGAACGCGCCGAGGAACAGGGCGAGAACACCGACCCGGCGACCGACGCGCCCGGCCTCGAGGCCGCCTGGCGGATCTGGGCCAGACGCAGCGCCACCGGCGCCACCAAGGACGCCCGCCGGCCCGCCTCCTCCACCACCGGCATCGTGGCCAAGGCCCTGGCCTTCCTCACCGACTCGGGCTTCCTGCAGCGCACCGGCGACGACAGCGGCGGCACCTACCGCACCACGGCCCGCTACCAGCTCCAGGTCCGCGACATGGCCGGCGCCGCCGCCATGGCCGAACTGCTCGAGCTGGGCGTCGTCCCGGTGACCGACGGCACGGCCACCCTGCTGCCCGCCGAGGACACCGACGACCTGGAGCTGGTGGCCGACGCCGGGCTGCCGTTCCACTCCTGAACCTCCCCCCACCTGCAAGAAGACTGACGAGAGTCCGCCATGTACGAGCTGTCCCGGGTCCGCCTCTACTCCATCGGGCCCGCCGGTGCGCGCTACGCCGACACCGTGCTTGACCTGCGGGGCGTGGGCGAGCCCGTGCCCGACCCGGCGCCCACGCAGGCGGAGTTCTTCGAGGAGGAGCCCGCCGGGCCGCCCCGCCGGCCGGCACCCGCGGGCGTGCTGTTCCTGGAGAACGGCGGCGGCAAGTCCGTCCTGCTCAAGCTGATCTTCTCGGTGATGCTGCCGGGCCACCGCAACACCCTCGGCGGCGCCAGCTCCGGCGTGCTGCGCAAGTTCCTGCTCGCCGACGACTGCGGACACGTGGCCCTGGAGTGGCAGCACGTGCAGACCGGTGAGTGCGTCGTCGTCGGCAAGGTCAGCGAGTGGCGCGGCCGGCAGGTCTCCAACGACCCGCGCAAGTTCGCCGAGGCCTGGTACTCCTTCCGGCCCGGCCCCGGACTCAGCCTGGACAACCTGCCCGTGGCCGAGTCCACGGCCGTACGGGCGCCCGTCGAGGGCAGCTCAGGTGCCCAGGGCCGCCGCCGCACCATGAAGGGCTTCCGCGACGCCCTCACGGAGGCCGGCAAGGCGTACCCGCACCTGGAGGTGCACTGGGAGGAGATCCACGACCGCTGGATCGAGCACCTCGGCGACCTCGGCCTCGACCCCGAACTCTTCCGCTACCAGCGGGAGATGAACGCCGACGAGGGCGAGGCGGCCGGTCTCTTCGCGGTCAAGAAGGACTCCGACTTCACCGACCTGCTGCTCCGCGCGGTCACCGACACCCGGGACACCGACGGCCTCGCCGACCTCGTCAGCGGCTTCGGCAACAAGCTCGGCCGGCGCGCCGAACTGATCGCCGAACGCGACTTCACCGCCGGCTCGGTCGACCTGCTCGGGCGCATCGTCGAGGCCGCCGACGCCCGCTCACGCGCGCGCGACATCCACACCGGCGCCGAGCGCCGCACCCGCACGCTGGTCCGGCGGCTGTCCGCCCGGGCCGTGCGCGAGCGGGTGCGGGCCGCCGACCTCGCACAGCGGGTCACGGCCGCCGCCTACGCCGTCACGCAGTCCGAGGGCGCGCGCGAGCGCAGCGCCCTGATCGCCGCCGAACTCGCCTACCGGCACGCCTCCCTGGCCCTCGCGGCCGCCGAGAAGGCCGCCGCCGCGCAGAAGCGCGAGCTGGCCGACGCCCGCACCCTGCACTCCGCCTGGCAGGCCGCCGAGGCCGTCCTGCGCCACCGCGCCGCCGCCGACCGCGTCGCGCGCGTCTCCGCCGCCATCCAGGAGGCCGAGCGGGACGCGGCCCCCGCGCTGGCCGCGCGCGCCAAGGCCGCCGTCGACCTCGTACGGGCCCTGCACGCCGCCGCGGAGAGCGCCGAGACCCTCGCCAACGAGGAGGAGGAGCGCTCCGCCGGCCTCCAGGAGGTCAGCGACTGCGCCTACCGGGACTCCACCACCGCCGCCACCGAGGCGCAGCGCGCCCGCAGCGAGGCCGGGCACCTGCGCCAGCGGCTCGCCGAGGTCGAGCAGGAGACCGCCGAGGCGGTCCGCGCCGGATGGCTCGACGACAGCGCCCCGGACGCCGACCCGGCCCGTGCGGCGCTCGCCGCCAGCGACGCCGAGAAGGCGGCCGTCGCCGCCTGGGACGCGGCCCGCGAGGCCGCCCGCAAGGCCAGCGAGCACGCGCGCGAGGCGGCCTCCGCCGAGTCCCGCGCCGAGCTGACCGCCGCCCGTGCCGCCGACGCGGCGACCGCGGCCGAGCGGGCCCACGAGGCCGAGCGGCGCCTGGCCGAGTCGCTGGCCGCCGAGGAGCGGCTCGCGGAACTGCTGAGCCTGCCGGGGGCCCCGAGCCGGCCGCGCGTGCCCGCCCCGCGGACGGAGGCGGACGACGCCCCGCGCGCGGACGCCGCCGCGGAGCCCGCAGGCCCTGCCGAGAGCCCGCTCAGCCCCGAGGAACTCGACCGCTTCGCCGACGAGTTGCGCGCACTCCTCGACGACGCCGTGTCGACCGCCGAGCGGCAGCTGTTCGAGCTGCGTACGGCCGCCGCCGACGACGCCCGGATCCTCGGCGCCCTCGGTGACGGCGGACTGCTGCCCCCGGGCCCGGACGTGCTGGCCACCGTCGAGTTCCTCGGCGAACACGGCATCCCCGCCCTGCCCGGCTGGCGCTACCTGGCGCAGTCCGTCGACCCCGCCGACCACGCGCGTGTGCTGGCCGCCCGCCCCGAACTGGTCGACGGCGTGATCATCACCGACCCGGACACGCACGCGCGTGCCCGCGAGGCGCTGAGCGACGCCGCCCTGCTGCCCCGCTCCGCCGTGGCCGTCGGCACGGCCGCCGCCCTGCTCGCCCCCACCCCCGCCGCGGACGCCACGCCGGCCGACGTCTTCCTCGTGCCGCCGAACCCGGCCATGCACGACGAGCACGCCGCCGACGAGGAACGACAGGCCCTGCGGGCCCGCGCCGGCGAGCGCGACGAGGAGATCCGCACCCTGGCCGCCCGCCTCGGCAAGGACCGCGAACTGGCCGCCCGGCTCGCCTCCTGGCGCACCGGCTGCCCGGCCGGTCGCCTCACCGAGCTGGCCGGGGCCGCCGAGGAGGCCCGCGCCTTCGCCGAGGAGTCCGAGGCCGAACTCGCCGAGGCGCGCACCGCGCGCGCGGAGACCGACGAGGCCGCCGCCGAGGCCGGCCAGGTCCGCGACGAACGGCAGGAGGCCGCACAGAAGGCCCGCCGTGCCGCCGACGCCCTCGCCGGCCTCGCCTTCCGGCTCCGCGAGCGCGCCGGCTGGCAGGTCAAGCTCCGTGAACTCGCCGACGAGGGCGCGGAGTCCGAGGCCCGCGCCCAGGCCTGCCTGGAGCGCGCCCGTGCCGCGGACGAGGACCGCCGCGGCGCCCAGCGCGCCGCCGACGACGCCCGCCGTACCGCACGCGCCCTGCGCGCCGAGCGCGCCGAGATCGCCGGCGCCCCCGACGACGTACCGGTCGAGGACACGGACGAGCCGAAGGCGTCCCTGCCCGCGCTCCGCGAGGCCTACCGTGCCGCCTCCCAGGTCTACGAGAAGGTCGGCGTCGGTGCCGACCTGCGCGCCGAGCAGGCCCGCGCCGAGAGCGACGAGAGCGCGGCACTCGCGGAGCTGGACCGGCTGAGCAACAAGGTCCGTACGCGCGCGGCGCAGCTGCTGCAGTCCCCCGACGGCTCGGACGGACCCAGCCGCCAGGCGGCCGCCGCCCGCGCCGAGGAACTGGTGCAGCTGCTGGAGACCCGCATGTCCAGCGCGAGCGAACAGCTCGGCCGGCTGCGCGGCGAGGCGGAGCGGCACGCACCGCAGGACGGCGAGGCGCACACCGAGCTGCCCGAGGAACTCCTCCCGCGCGACGCCGAGCACGCCCAGGCGCTGCTGCGCACCGCCACGGGCGAACTCGCGGCCCGTACCGGGGCATTGGCCGAGGCCCGGGACGCCCACGCGGAGCTGCTCGCGGCCCACCGTGCCGCGGATGACGCCGCCGGCGGCTTCGACGAGGTCGCGGCGATGCTCCGCGACCTGCTGCGCGAACACGCCCCCGAGGAGGACCAGGAGGAGCCGGAGCCGTACCCCGGCAGCCTGGAGGAGGCCCGGCACTCCGCCGCCGAGGCCCGCCGCTCGCTGCGCGGCTGCGCCGCCGACCTGTCGGCCGCCGAGGCTGCCGTGCGCGAGGCCGGCGACGTCCTGGTCCGGCACGCCAACTCCACGCGTTACGAGCAGGTCCGCACCCCCGCCCGGCAGCAGATCCGCGAACTGCCCGCGGCCACGCTGCCCGAGCACGCCCAGAAGTGGGCGGACGCCTTCGCACCCCGCCTGCGCGTGCTGACCGACGAACTGGCCCAGCTGGAGCGCAACCGCGACTCGATCGTGGACCGGCTGCGGGGCCTCGTGGAGTCGTCCCTGGCGACGCTGAGGTCCGCCCAGCGGCTCTCCCGGCTGCCCGAGGGGCTCGGCGAGTGGTCCGGGCAGGAGTTCCTGCGCATCCGCTTCGAGGAACCCGACCAGGCCACGCTCACCGAACGGCTCGGCGAGGTCATCGACGACGCCACGCGCGCGGCCGTCAAAAAGAACTCCGACCTGCGCCGCGACGGCATGTCCCTGCTGCTGCGGGGCGTCGCCGCGGCCCTGCAGCCCAAGGGCGTCGCCGTCGAGATCCTCAAGCCGGACGCCGTACTGCGTGCCGAGCGCGTCCCCGTCGGCCAGATGGGCGACGTCTTCTCCGGCGGCCAGCTCCTCACCGCCGCCATCGCCCTGTACTGCACGATGGCAGCGCTGCGCAGCAACGACCGGGGCCGCGACAAGCACCGGCACGCGGGCACGCTGTTCCTCGACAACCCGATCGGCCGCGCCAACGCGACGTATCTGCTGGAGCTCCAGCGGGCCGTGTCCGACGCGCTCGGCGTGCAGCTGCTGTACACCACGGGCCTGTTCGACACGACCGCACTGGCCGAGTTCCCGCTGGTCATCCGCCTGCGCAACGACGCCGACCTCAGGGCGGGCCTGAAGTACATCAGCGTGGAGGAACACCTCCGGCCCGGCCTGCCCCAGCAGCCCCGGGCCGGCGAGGCGGTGCACAGCGAGATCACGGCGACGCGCATGTTCAAGCGCCCGGCCTCCGCCACCTCCTGAACGGGAGGGCGCAGGACCGCTCCGGCAGGGAAATCAGTGCTGAACTCCCTTCACTCCGGGGTAAGTTCGGGCCCCCCGTTGTCCGAAGAGAGGAGTGCTGCCTTGCGCACGCCATGGCCGCGACCTCCGCGTCGCTGAGCGTCCTGGGGACCGCCCCGGCGCAGGCCGACGGCAACGTCTACCGGGCCTACAACGCACTCACCTCGCCGACCGCGGAAACCGAGTTCGCGCCGCGGACGGCGAGATCCTCACCGCCCTCGACCTGCTGAAGGACGGCCACGGCACCGCCGCCCAGTGGCGCTACAACTCGGGCTCGCCCACGCACTCGTACTACAACGGCAACGGCTACGCCGCCCCCAAGAACTGGAACCTGTCCTTCGCCTCCTTCGTGCGCGAGGCCGTCCTCAGGGGTGCGACAGCCGCCCGGCGCCGCCCGCCCGGCGTATCCGCTCCTGCTCCCGCAGGCCGGCCCGCTCCAGGCGCTGCTGGGCGCGCCGCTCCCGGCGCACGGCCCGGGCCGTGCTGCTCGGCTCGGAGACCACGCCGTACCGCTGGCTCCACACCTGGCGGGTCACCCACACGTCCACCACGGCCCAGGTGGCCACCACCGTGCTCGCCACACTGCTGATCACCATGGGGAACGCCAGCCACGACCCCGCCAGTGTGCACAGGAACGCCACCATCGCCTGGATCAGCGTCACCGCTGTGACCAGGACCGCCCGCACCGCCGCCGTACGCACCGGATCGGGCAGCGGGTGCCGGCGGGCGGGTTCCTCCACCCACAACGGCCGGTAGCCCTCCTGCTGTTCGTCGTCGACGGGCTCCGGGGCGCGCCCGGCCCCCGGAATGTCGCGATCCGGTGCCTCGGTGCCCCGCCGCGCCTCCACGCGCTCCCTCACACTCAGCTCGGGCGCCCCGCGCCGCTCCGCCGTCCGCATCACCGTGTCACTCCCCACCGCCGGCTGACCGCTCGCCTCGATGTCCGAAGACTTCGACTCCCCAGTGGCTGCCCGGCTTGCGCAGTTTTACGCCGCCGGGGTGCGGGATGCGGCTCCTGTGGCCCATTCCGCCCCCATCTCCCGAAGAGAAGGACGCACGAGATCGCGGGAAGATTCCCCATCGGCGAAAAAATCCAGCCAACCACCCGTCCGTGGGGACGAAATCGGGTCGTCCGCAGGTGAGCGGATCGCGGTGGCAATCTCCCGCAATGCCCGGACAGATCGCCATGTCTCGCCGCCGGTGCGGAAGTTCACCCTCCGGACATGTCTTCGAGTTATCTGTGGGGCGGTAGTAGGCTCGCGCCGTTTGTTGACGTACATGTGTACCCCCGGCCGGTGGGGGTCGAGCTGGGGGAGGCCATGCGCTTTCGCGGGAAGTCGATCCGCCGGAAGATCGTGGCGCTGCTTCTCGTGCCGCTGGTGTCCCTGACCGCCGTCTGGGGCTTCGCCACGGTACTCACGGGGCGTGACGTCGCCCAGCTGTTCCGCGTGACGCGCGTCGTGCAGGACATCGGATACCCCACCGAGGACACCGTCCGCGTGCTCCAGCAGGAGCGCCGCCAGACCCTCGTCTACCTCGCCGACCCACGGGCCGCCGACGCCCTCGCGGCGCTGCACCGCACCCGCACCGCCACCGACCGGGCGGTCGCCGAGATCCGCAAGAACGCCGGGCGCCACGACGTCGTCGATGGCATGGACGGCAGCGACAGCGAGCGTCTCACCACCGTCCTGGACGCGTTCGACGGCCTGGACACGCTGCGCCACGGTGTCGAGAACGGCACGATCACCCGCACCCAGGCCTTCGCCCAGTACAACCGCCTCGTCGACCCCTGCTACGCGCTGCTGGACGCCCTCGACGGCATCGACGACGTCGAGATGGACCAGCAGGGCCGCGCCCTGGTCAACATCACCCGCGCGCGTGAGCTGCTCTCCCGCGAGGACGCCCTGCTCGGCTCCTCCCTCGTCGTCGGCCGGCTCACGCGCGCCGAGACCCGCCAGATCTCCGACCTCGTCGCCCAGCGCACCCTCCTGTACGACATCAGCCTGCCGCTGCTGCCCGCCACGGAGCGCGGCCGCTACGAACGCTTCTGGAACGGCGCCACCACCGCCCCCCTGCGCACGGCCGAACAGGCCGCCGCCGGCGCGGACTCCGGGACTCCCCGCGGGGTGACGGCCCAGAGCTGGGACAGCGCCGCGGCGAACGCGCTCGACGAGCTCGGCACCCTCGACGACCAGGCGGGCGACCGCCTCCAGGAGCGCACGCGACCCGTCGCCATGAGCGTCATCGTCCAGGCGGCCGTCGCGGGCCTGCTCGGCCTGATCGCCCTCCTGCTCTCCATCGTCCTGTCCGTCCGGGTCGGCCGCACCCTGATCCGTGACCTGCGTCAGCTGCGCCTGGAGGCGCACGAGGCATCCGGAGTCCGCCTGCCCAGCGTGATGCGCCGCCTGTCCGTCGGCGAGCAGGTCGACGTCGAGACCGAGGTGCCCCGCCTGGAGTACGACAAGAACGAGATGGGCGAGGTCGGCCAGGCGCTCAACACCCTGCAGCGCGCCGCCGTCGAGGCCGCCGTCAAGCAGGCCGAACTGCGGGCGGGCGTCTCCGAGGTCTTCGTCAACCTCGCCCGCCGCAGCCAGGTCCTGCTGCACAAGCAGCTCACCCTGCTCGACACCATGGAACGCCGGACCGAGGACACCGACGAACTCGCCGACCTGTTCCGCCTGGACCACCTCACCACCCGCATGCGCCGGCACGCCGAGGGCCTGGTGATCCTCTCCGGCGCCGCCCCCTCCCGGCAGTGGCGCCGCCCGGTGCAGCTCATGGACATCGTCCGGGCCTCCGTCGCCGAGGTCGAGGACTACGAGCGCATCGAGGTACGCCGCCTGCCGCGGGTCGCCGTCACCGGGCCGGCCGTCGCCGACCTCACCCACCTCGTGGCCGAACTCCTGGAGAACGCCACCGTCTTCTCGCCCCCGCACACCGCCGTCCAGGTCCTCGGTGAGCGCGTGGCCAACGGCTTCACCCTGGAGATCCACGACCGGGGCCTCGGCATGACGGCCGAGGCGCTCCTGGACGCCAACCTGCGCCTGGCCGAGACGCCCGAGTTCGAACTGTCCGACACCGACCGGCTCGGACTGTTCGTGGTCAGCCGTCTCGCCCAGCGCCAGAACGTGCGGGTCTCCCTCCAGCCCTCGCCCTACGGCGGCACCACAGCCGTCGTGTTCATCCCGGACGCGCTGCTGTCCGACGACGTCCCGGACACCAACGGCATCGGCTTCCGCCTGGACCGGGACCGCCCGGCGCAGGACGGCGGGCGTCCGGCGAACCGCGCCGCCGGACGGTCCCCGGCCCCGGCGCAGCTGCCCGGCCTGCCCACCTCCGTGCTGGACGGCCCGGTCGAGCTGGAGGCACCCGTCGACCTCGACGCCCTCGACGACTTCCCCGGCGTCCTCGCCGACCAGGACAGCGAGCGCGGCGGACTGTTCCGCGCCCGCGGCTCCCTGACCCGCGCCGACGACCGGACGGCCGCCCCGCAAGCCGATCGCCCGCCACGGGACGAGACCGTCGAGCGCGGGCCCGTACCGCTGCCGCGGCGGCAGACGCCCAAGCTGGTCAGCTCGCACGGCAAGCCGGTCACCGACCAGCGCTCCCGTCGCGGCGAACCGGACGACGAGCAGCCCTCCGCCGCTCCGCGCCGCCCCGAGACGCAAGGACTGGCCCCGCTGCCCGCGCGCCGCCGCGGCGCCACCGGCCGGCGCCCCGCCGGAGTCGCCGAACGGGCAGGCGAGCGCGAGGCGGCCCCGGCCGCCGACGCCGGCGAGACACCCGGGGTACCGGCACTGCCCCGGCGGACCCGGCCGGCGGCACCCACCCGCGAGGGCGCCCCGGGCCCGTCCGGCGGACCCGCGGCCCTGCCCTCCGGCGGGGCGGGCGGAGACCCGGGCGCCGGGCCGCTGCCCCGCCGCATACGCCAGGCCAGCCTGGCCCCTCAGCTCAAGCAGGACTCCGAGCGGCGCGCCGGCAGCGCGGCGCCGCCCGCCGACCGTGACGCCGAGGAGGTCCGCAGCCGGATGGGCTCGCTGCAGCGCGGCTGGCAACGCGGCCGCAAGGAGAACGCCGCGGGCGACGGGGTCCACAACGGCACAGCACAAGGAACGACAGAGGGGGACGGTCGATGACCGCACCGAACGCGACCGGCCACACGGCGGCGAACAAGGGAGAGCTGAACTGGCTCCTGGACGACCTCGTCGACCGGGTCGCCAGCATCCGCAAGGCCGTCGTACTGTCCGGCGACGGCCTGGCCACGGGGGCGTCCAAGGACCTGACGCGGGAGGACAGCGAGCATCTGGCCGCCGTCGCGTCCGGCTTCCACAGCCTCGCCAAGGGCGTGGGCCGGCACTTCGAGGCGGGCAGCGTACGGCAGACCGTGGTGGAGCTGGACGACGCCTTCCTGTTCGTCACCGCCGCCGGCGACGGCAGCTGCCTGGCCGTCCTCTCGGACGCCGACTCCGACGTCGGACAGGTCGCCTACGAGATGACGCTGCTGGTCAAGCGGGTCGGCGTGCACCTGGGCAGCGCCCCGCGCACCGATCTGTCCGCCGGTGGGTAGTGGGATGGCATGAGCGGAGACGGTCAGGGAGCAAACCACTGGTTCGACGACGAGGCCGGACCGGTGGTCCGTCCGTACGCCATGACGCGCGGCCGTACCTCCGGTCCGGCCCAGCATCGCCTCGACCTGATCGCGGTGGTCGTCACGGAGCCCGGCACGGGCGACCCGGAAGCGGACCCGACACTGTCCCCTGAGCACGTGGAGATCGTCGGCCTGTGCCGGGACATTCCGCAGTCGGTCGCCGAACTCGCCGCGGAACTGGACCTGCCCATCGGTGTGGTGCGCGTCCTCATCGGCGACCTCGTGCACGCGGAATTCGTCCATGTGACACGCCCGGTGCCACCGGCCGAGCTGCCGGACGAGAGCATTCTGCGCGATGTGATCAACGGCCTCCGGGCGTTGTGACGGGCGCGGAAGCGGTAACCCTTACCTGGCAGGAGAAGAGATCGATGATCTTCGGGCGTTCTGAGCGCGGCAAGCCCCCGGTCGAGCCCGTCACGCTCAAGATCCTGGTGGCCGGCGGGTTCGGCGTGGGCAAGACGACCCTCGTCGGCGCGGTCAGTGAGATCAGGCCGCTGCGCACCGAGGAACTGCTCACCGAGGCCGGGCGGCCGGTCGACGACACCAGCGGTGTGGAGGGCAAACACACCACCACCGTGGCCATGGACTTCGGCCGCATCACGCTGCGCGAGGACCTGGTGCTCTACCTGTTCGGCACGCCCGGGCAGGAACGGTTCTGGTTCATGTGGGACGAGCTGTCCGAGGGCGCGCTCGGAGCCGTCGTGCTCGCCGACACGCGCCGCCTGGAGGACTGCTTCGCCGCCGTCGACTACTTCGAACGGCGGTCCATCCCCTTCGTCGTCGGCGTCAACTGCTTCGAGAACGCCGCCCGTTACCCGGTGGACTCCGTCCGCCAGGCCCTCGACCTGGATCCGGGCGTGCCCGTGCTGCTCTGTGACGCGCGCGACCGGGAGTCGGTGAAGGAGGTGCTCATCGGCGTCGTCCAGCACGCGATGGAGTACGCCGCCGAGCACCGCCAGGCCGTCCCCGGCTGACCGCGGACGCGCCGGCCCGCACGGCCCGTACCCCCGCCGACAGGGGTACGGGCCGTGGTCCGAAGGAGCCTCACGCGCGCGTGCGGCGACCCCTACACGCCGTCCTCCTTCAGCCAGCCGAAGCTCTTCTCCACGGCCCTGCGCCAGTTGCGGTACTCGCGGTCGCGCTCCGCCGCCTCCATGGCAGGTGTCCACTCGGCGTCCTTGCGCCAGTGGGACTTCAGCTCGTCCAGGTCGTGCCACACGCCCGTCGCCAGACCGGCGGCGTAGGCGGCGCCCAGACAGGTCGTCTCCGACACGCGGGGCCGGATCACCGGCACGCCGAGGACGTCCGCCTGGTGCTGCATCAGCAGGTTGTTCCCGGTCATGCCGCCGTCGACCTTCAGGGTGGTGATCCGCACCCCGGAGTCCTGGTGCATGGCGTCCACGACCTCCCGGGTCTGCCAGCTCGTCGCCTCCAGCACCGCGCGCGCGAGGTGCGCCTTCGTGACGTAGCGGGTCAGGCCGGTGACCACTCCGCGCGCGTCGGAGCGCCAGTAGGGCGCGAACAGGCCCGAGAACGCGGGCACGATGTACGCGCCGCCGTTGTCCTCGACGCTCGCCGCCAGGGGCTCGATCTCGTCGGCGGTGCGGATGATGCCGAGCTGGTCGCGGAACCACTGGACCAGCGCGCCCGTTATCGCTATGGATCCCTCCAGGCAGTACACCGGCGCCTCCCCGCCGATCTGGTAGCCCATCGTCGTCAGCAGCCCGCTCTTGGACGGCACCGGCCGGTTGCCGGTGTTCAGCAGCAGGAAGCTGCCGGTGCCGTAGGTGTTCTTCGCGGTGCCGACGTCGTAGCAGGCCTGCCCGAAGACGGCGGCCTGCTGGTCGCCCAGGGCGGAGGCCACGGGCACTCCGGCGAGCTGCCCGACCGCGGTGCCGTACACCTCGGCGGAGGACCTGATCTCGGGCAGGACCGCCTCGGGGATGTTCATGGCGGACAGGATGGAGGTGTCCCACTGGAGCGTGTCCAGGTTCATCAGCAGGGTGCGGCCGGCGTTGGTGACGTCGGTGACGTGCCGGCCGCCGTCGGTGCCGCCGGTGAGGTTCCAGATGAGCCAGGAGTCGATCGTGCCGAAGGCGATCTCGCCGCGTTCGGCGCGCTCCCTCAGCCCGGGCACGTTGTCCAGCAGCCAGGCGGCCTTGGGCCCGGAGAAGTAGCTGGCCAAGGGCAGCCCGGTCCGCTCGCGGAAGCGGTCCTGGCCGTCCGTGCCGCCCAGTTCGTTGCAGAGGGCGGCGGTCCGGGTGTCCTGCCAGACGATCGCGTTGTGCACGGGCTTGCCGGTGGCGCGGTCCCACAGGACCGTCGTCTCGCGCTGGTTGGTGATGCCGAGCGCGCTCAACTGGTCCGCGCGCAGCCCGGCCCTGGCGAGCGCTCCGGCCACCACGGCCTGCACCTTGGCCCAGATCTCGGTGGCGTCGTGCTCCACCCAGCCGGGCCTGGGGAAGATCTGGCGGTGCTCGCGCTGGTCCACGGCGACGACTGCGCCGCTGTGGTCGAAGACGATGCAGCGGCTGGACGTGGTGCCCTGGTCGATGGCGGCGACATACGTGCCGGCGGTGTCCGTCATGGCTGTCCCTGGGTCGCTGGGTCGGGAGGACACGTGCGGGAGAGACGGGGCGGCGTACGGGGTCAGAAGGCCACGTTGTACACGACCCCGGCGAGCACCCCGCCGATCAGCGGGCCGACGACCGGTATCCAGGCGTAACCCCAGTCGGACGTGCCCTTGTTCGGGATCGGCAGGAAGGTGTGCACGATGCGCGGCCCGAGGTCGCGGGCCGGGTTGATGGCATAGCCGGTGGGGCCGCCGAGGGAGAGCCCGATACCGACGACGAGCAGCGAGACGATCAGCACGGTGGTGCCGGACTCACCGAGCCCCTTGGTCAGACCGAAGGCGAGGACGGGCAGCACGAGCGCGACGGTCGCGATGATCTCGGTGATCAGATTGGCGAGCGGGTTCCGGATCTCCGGGATGGTCGAGAAGATGCCGAGGGTCGGCACCGGTTCGCCGGCCGTGCCCTCGGTGGTGCCTTCGGTGCGGCTGTTGGCCTGGAACTGGGCGAGGTACACCAGATAGGCCAGCACGGCGCCGAGCATCGCGCCCACGATCTGGCCCAGCAGATACACCCAGACCTTGCCCCACTTGCCGGTGTCCACGGCGATGCCGATGGTCACCGCGGGATTGAGCTGACCGCCGGAGAGGGGTGCGGCGGTGTACGCGCCCGCGAGCACGCCGAACCCCCAGCCGAACGCGATCACGACCCATCCCGCGGCCCGCGCCTTGGAATACCTGAGGGTGACGGCGGCGCAGACACCGGCACCGAACAGGATCAGGATCGCGGTGCCGATGACCTCGCCGACGAATATGTGTCCGTTGCTCATGGCGGCTCCCTTGGCGCCGTGGGGGCGACCGGCCCCCGGCCCTCCGTGCAGGACGGTTCCTTGGCGACTTCAGCCGAAGGCAGGGAGAGTCCCGCGCCCCGCCCGGCGTCCGTGACGAGCGTGCCGTGGCAGCCGGATCGCCAGGCAAGGGACGGGCCCGGAACTGGACAGACCCGTGGCACAGTGCCTGATAACGCCGAGAATGTACGGCGATGTCGGCTGACACCGGGAAGTGTTCACCGGCGTCCCGGGGCCGTCAAGGTTGCCGACGCCACCGGTGTCCCTGTCCCACCCCGGCGGCCCGTGCACCACGGCACGCGACAACGGACGTATGCCGTGAGGCCGTTCACCACCCAGGCTCGGCGGCCGCGTATCCCGCCTGCGCCGGTGCCGCCCCCGCACCGCCGCGCCGGACCTCGTGGCCGGGCAGCCCGGCGCGCCCCAGCACCCAGCTGGCGCCCCGCAGCGCCTTGGCCGCCTTCTTCAGCGGAGCGAGCTGGGCGGCGGCCTGGCGGTGGTCACCCACGCTGCCCGGGGCGCAGACGACCGTGGCGAGGGACAGCGTGACCGGCCGGCCGCCCGCCGACCAGTGCGCGTCGAGCACCGTCCCGACCAGCGGATCGAGCGCCTCCTCCTCGGCCAGCACCAGGAAGTCGTCACCGCCGATGTGCCCCACGCGCGCGTGCCCCACGACCGCCTGCTGCAGCGCCTGCCCGACCGACCGGATCAGCTCGTCGCCCGCGGCGAACCCGGCGCCGTCGTTGACCTGTTTGAAGTGATCGATGTCCAGCCAGCTGAGCGCGAACGGCCGACCGTCCTCGATCCACCGGTCCACCTCGCCCGTGATCGCGTCCGAACCGGGCAGCCGGGTCAGCGGATTCAGGCCCGCCGCCTCCTCGACCCGGCTCTCGGCCAGCGCCCGTACGAGGTCGGCGAGCCGCACCACGCCCACGCACCGGCCCTGTGCGTCGACCACCGCCACATCGTCCGAGGTCCGGTCCCGGCCGCCGACGGCGAGCACGTCCAGCACCTCCCAGGCCGTCGCGGCCACGCCGACCGCGCGGGGCGCGTCACCCAGCTTGACGGCCGGCCGGTCGGCGTACAGCGCGTGCCCGTAGCGGCCGGACATCGACAGCAGGAAGCGCGAGCGGTGCACCGACCGGACGGGCCGGCCGGCGTGGTCCACCAGCAGCACACCGGACACGTCCGGCGAGCCGGTCAGCAGCGCCCGCACCTGCCCTGCCGAAGCGGTCACCGGCAGGACGGCGGCGGGACGCACGAACTCCAGCACCGACGGCCCGGACCGGGGCACGGCCGGCACGCCGGGGGAGCGGGGCGGAACGTATACGTCCGCCGCGGGAATCCGGGCGGGCGGTGCGAACAGCTCGCCCTGGGCCAGCTGCGCGCCGGCCGACACGGCCACCGCGCACTGCAGTTCGGTCTCCACGCCCTCGACCGCCACCAGGGCACCCAGCTCCTCGCACAGCGTCCGCATGGCCCGCACCGCGGCCGGCCGCGCCAGCAGCGAGGCGTCGAGCTTGACCAGGTCGGGGGAGAGGTCGGTGAGCAGTCTGAGGGGCACGTCGCCGTCCCCGATGCCGTCCGCGCTGATCCGGAACCCCTGCGCGCGCAGCGAGGCCACGGCCTCCAGCAGGGCCGGCTGCGGCACGTGGGTGTAGGGCGGGACGACGTCGAGGGTCACCTCCCAGGGCATGCGTCCGGCCGCCCGCACGGCGTCGTACAGCGGTGTGAGACCGCCGAGGTCGGCGAGCGTGGCCGCGAACACGTTGAGATGCAGCGGCAGCATCGTCTCCTGGCGTGTCGCCGTACGAAGGGCCGACACGGCCAGGCGGGCGTCCAGTTCGGGGTCGCGGCGCGCCTCGGCCAGGATGTCCCCGGTCTCCGGGCGGGCGAGCGTCTCCAGAGCGGCGACCACGCCCGTCCTCAGATTGACCACCGGCTGGAAGGCGAAGCGGAGAGTGTCCGTCCAGGAGTGCACGGGAGCATGATGGCGCTGCCCGCGTACGCCCAGGCGCAGTTCATGAGACGTTCACGCAGGATTCCGGGCTGATCACAGAGCGTGGAAATCCCCTGCGTCCCCTGCGTCACACGGCCCCGGCTCCGGCCGGGCTCTCACCGCACCGCGACCACCGACGATCCGTGCCCGAACAGCCCCTGGTTGGCGGTGATGCCCACCCGCGCCCGCGCCACCTGGCGGTCGCCCGCCTCGCCCCTCAACTGCCAGGCCAGCTCGCACACCTGGGCGAGGGCCTGAGCCGGCACGGCCTCACCGAAAGAGGCGAGCCCGCCACTGGTGTTGACGGGTGTCCGGCCGCCCAGGGCCGTCACGCCCTCCCGCAACAGCTTCGCGCCCTCACCCTCGCCGCACAGCCCCAGGTCCTCGTACCACTGCAGCTCCAGCGCGGTGGACAGGTCGTACACCTCGGCAAGGGACAGGTCCTCGGGGCCTATGCCCGCCTCCTCGTAGGCGGTCCGGGCGATGGACGCACGGAAGTCCCCGCCCGCCGGCTCCACCGCCACCGCGGAGTCGGTGGCGATGTCCGGCAGGTCCAGCACCGTGTTCGGGAAGCGGGGGGTCACCGTCGACACCGCGCGGATCCGCACCGGCCGCGCCACGCCGTGCCGGTGGGCGAACTCCACGCTGGACAGCACCAGGGCCGCGCCGCCGTCGGAGGTGGCGCAGATGTCGAGCAGCCGCAGCGGATCGGCCACCAGCGCGGAGGCGGCCACCTCCTCGACGGTGACCCGGGTGCGGTAGCGGGCGTAGGGGTTCAGCGCTCCCAGCGCGGCGTTCTTCACCTTGACCAGTGCGAAGTCCTCCGGTGTGTCCCCGTGCACCGCCATCCGGCGGCGGGCGTACAGCCCGAAGTACGCCGGGTTCGTCGCCCCCAGCACACGGAAGCGCAGCCAGTCCGGATCGTCGGGGCGGTCCCCGCCGGCCGGCCGGAAGAATCCCTTCGGCGCGGCGTCCGCGCCCACCACGAGCACGACGTCCGCGAGCCCCGCCAGGATCTGCGCCCGGGCCGCGGCTATCGCCTGGGCCCCGGACGCGCAGGCCGCGTACACACTGGTGACCCGGGACCCCTGCCAGCCCAGGGCCCTGGCGAACGTGGCTCCCGCCACATACCCGGGGTATCCGCCACGCACCGTGTCCGCGCCCACGACGGAGTCGACGTCCCGCCAGTCCACTCCGGCGTCCGCGAGCGCCGCGCGGGCCGCCGCCGTCCCGTACTCGACGAAGCCGCGCCCCCACTTGCCCCAGGGATGCATGCCCACCCCGAGCACCGCCACGTCCGCCGTCATGCCGTCACCCCCGTCGGCCGCCAGTGCCAGGTCGTCCAGGCCGTCTCCGCCTCCTCGTACAGCACGCCGGGGACGACCTCCACCTCCATGCCCACCGCCAGACCGGCGACGGTGATTCCGGGAGCCGCCTGCCCCAGCACCACGATCCGCTCGGCCTCCAGCTCCACCGCGATCAACGCGTACGGCTCCCACGGAAGTTCCGGATCGCTCACATAGGGTGACGGCGGGCGGTACCGGCAGTCGGTGTAGGACCAGACGCGGCCCGTCCGCGACAGCGGGACTTCCTCCAGTGAGCCGCCCGCGCAGTGCGGATTGCGGCAGTGGACGTCCTCGCGGGGGAAGAACACCGAGGCGCAGGCCGAGCAGCGGGTGCCGAGGAGCCGGAAGCGGTCCCCCTCACCGGTGAACCAGCCGACGACCGCGGGTGTGCGTTAGTGCGGCAAGGGACCTCCCCAGGTATCTGACGGAGCGTCAGGAGTTTGCCACGGGCGGGCGGAAAAGGGCAGGGCGCGCCGCGGTGAACCGAACGCACGCCGCGGGCGTCGTGGTACAGGAGGGGCGACCGGAGCCGACGGGGGTGGTGCCGGCCGCCCCTCCACGCATCCAGGGGAAATCGAAGCCGATCGCTTCCCAGCCGGAACATCCACCTGATAGATGCAGGGGGCATGACACGACTCACCAGCGCAGTCCGCGGTCTCGTCACCGCCCTCACCGCCCTGTTGGCCGTGACCACCGCCTCCGCCACGGCCCAGGCGAAACCGGAGCCCAAGGCGCCGAAGGACTTCGTGGCCCTGTCCGCCGTGGACCCGACGATCATCCAGGAGATCCGCTACTTCACCCCGCACAACTTCGTCGGCGAGCGCATCGACGGCTACCGGCAGCCGGTCTGCATCCTCACCCGCCCCGCCGCACAGGCCCTCCACCAGGCCCAGCTGAAGCTGCTGAGCCAGGGCTACACCCTCAAGGTGTACGACTGCTACCGGCCGCAGCGGGCCGTGAACCACTTCGTCCGCTGGGCCGAGGACCTCGACGAACAGGAGATGAAGGGCGAGTTCTACCCGAACGTCGACAAGACCCGGCTGTTCGAGGACGGCTACATCGCGGAGAAATCAGGCCACAGCCGCGGCTCGACCATGGACCTCACGCTCGTGAAGCTCCCCGCGAGGCCGACCCGGCCCTACCGTCCCGGACAGCCGCTCGTGCCCTGCTACGCGCCCAAGAGTGAGCGCTTCCCGGACAACTCCGTCGACATGGGTACCGGATTCGACTGCTTCGACACCCTCGCCCACACCCTCGACCCGCGCGTCCAGGGCGCACAACGCGCCAACCGCCTGCTGCTCAAGAGCACCCTGGAAGGCCTCGGATTCGTGAACCTCGCCGAGGAATGGTGGCACTACACCTACAAGCCCGAGCCCTATCCGGACACCTACTTCGACTTCCCCGTCTCCCGGAAGTCGCTCGTCAGCGCGGACTGAACCGCCTGCGCAAGACGCCCCACTTCTGATCGGATACAGTCCGCGCGTGTCCGAAACTCAACACCCACATGACAACTCCGCACCGGACTCCCACTGTTCGAGCTGCGGAGCGCCCTATGGAGAGGGCGTCTCCGGCTGGCCCCGCACCTGCGCGTCCTGCGGGGCCGCCGCCTACCGCAACCCGCTCCCGGTCGCGATCGCGCTCCAGCCCGTGTACGACACCAAGGGCACCGCCCTGGTCGTCATCACCCGAACCATCGCCCCCGCGCGCGGAGGCACAGCCCTGCCCGGCGGCTACATCGACGACCGGGAGGACTGGAAGCAGGCCGTCGTACGCGAGCTCAAGGAGGAGACCGGCATCGACGCGGCCGCCCGCGACGTCCGGCTCGTCGACGCCATGAGCTCGCCCGACGGGCACCTGCTGCTGTTCGGACTCCTCCCGGAACGGCCGGCCGAGGGCCTCGCGCCCTCCGGCCCCACGGACGAGACCGAGGGCTGGCACCTGCTCCGCAGGCCCGAGGAGCTCGCCTTCCCGCTGCACACCCTGGCCGTACGGGCCTGGTTCGAGGGCCGGTACTGAACCGCGCGGTTCAGCCCAGCCCCCGTATGCGCACCGGGTGGGGCGGCTCGGCGGCGCCGTCCTCCCGCTCCCGGGAGACCACCACCCGCCGGCCCTGCCAGCGGGCGACGTAGCGTTCGATCTCCGGCTCGTCCCAGCCGTCGCCCGCGTCCGGCACCACCAGGCCGCCCCCCGTACGGCCACGAACGGGCGCCCACACCTCCAGCTCGACACCGCCGTCGTCCCCGCGCACGGGGATCACCGCCCCCGCGCGCGCGAACACCGGAGTACGGGACAGCGGCGCGTCCACCAGCACCCGCGCCGGCCCCTCGTACACCTCCTCCGTCGCCGTGTCGTACCAGCGGCCCCGCGGCAGCTGCACCGCCCGCCGGTCCGCACCCGGGTCCAGGACCGGTGCCACCAGAAGGCCGTCACCCAGCAGAAACGCGTCCTCACAGTCCCGCAGCGCCCGGTCCTCCGGCGCCCGCCACCACAGCGGCCGCACATAGGGCGCGCCGGTCCGCCGGGCCAGATGGGCCAGCGTCACGAAGTACGGCAGCAGCCGACGGCGCTCGAGCAGGGCCACGCGCGCGTGCTCCAGCACCTCGGGACCGAACTCCCACGGCTCCCGGCGCCCCGCCCGCAGACCCGCGTGGGTGCGGAACAGCGGCAGATACGCGCCGAGCTGGAACCACCGCAGATACAGCTCCGGCGACGGACTGCCGTCGAAACCGCCCACGTCCGGACCCGAGTACGGCACCCCGCACAACCCGAGCCCCAGCACCAGCGACAGCGACGCCCGGAGCCCCGGCCAGCCGGTCGCCACATCCCCCGACCACGTGCCCCCGTACCGCTGCATCCCCGCCCAGCCGGACCGGGAGAACAGGAAGGGCCGCTCCCCGGGCGACAGTTCACGCAGCCCCTCGTAACCGGCCCGCGCCATGCACAGCCCGTACACGTTGTGCGCCTCCCGGTGGTCGCCACCGCGCCCCTCCAGAGCGTGCCGGGCCGAGCGCGGCAGCGTCGGCTCGCCGAAGGCGTTGAACGACGTCGGCTCGTTCATGTCGTGCCAGAACCCCGCGAAACCCTGCCCGAGACGCTCCTCGTAGAGCCCGCCCCACCACTTGCGCACGCGCGCGTGCGTGAAATCCGGATAGACCGACTCGCCGGGCCACACCACCCCCCGCACCGTGCGCCCCGAGGCGTCCCGCACGAACGCGTCCACGGCCGAACCGCCGTCGTACACGGCGTTGCCCGGCTCCGCCTTCACGGCCGGATCGACGATCGACACCAGCCGGACGCCCTCCCGCCGCAGCTCCTCGGCCAGCACCGGCAGCTTGGGGAAACGGTCCTGGTCGACGGTGAACACCCGGTGGTCGTCGTAGTGGTCGATGTCCAGATGGACCGCGTCCAGCGGCAGACCGCGCTCCTGGTAGCCGGCGACGATCCGGCGAACCTCCTGCTCACCACCGAAGCCCCACCGCGCGTGATGATGACCGAGCGCCCACGCGGGCGGCAGCGCGGGCGCCCCGGTCAGCGAGGCCCACGTGTGCAGCACGCGCGTGGGCGTACCCACCATCACCCAGCAGCGCAGCGGACCGCCGTCCATCCGCACCTCACAGCGCCCCGCCCGGTCGTGCCCGGACCCCGCGCCCTCCTCGCCCTCCCGCAGGACCACCGTGCCGTCCCACGTGGTGTCGTGGAACACCAGATGCGTGCCGGCGTCGGCGACCACCAGCTGCACCGGCATGGTCAGGTACAGCGGATCGTCGCCCGGCCCGAACGCACGCCCCGGATCGGTGTTCCACAGCCGGTACGCGCCGTCCCGCAGCCGCGGCCCGGACGCCCGCCCGCCCAGACCGAAGAACCGGGCGTCGGCGGCCACCTCCGACCGCTGCATCCACCGTGCCGTACCCCCGCCCACCGGCTCCCACCAGCGCGGCGGCAGATCCCGGCGCAGGGTCACCCCGCCCGGCGTGCACACCTGAACGGCACCGTGCCGGGAGACGACGACCGTCACCCGCTCGGCGACCACCCGCCAGCCGCCGTCCTTGTCCGGCTCCAGCACCGCCCGCGGATCCGGCTCGGGACAGCTCCCGGCGAGCGCGTACGACGGCTGCGGACCCGCCCCGTCCCACCCCCAGAAGACCGCCCCGCTGGCCGCCACCGTGATCCGCAGCTCGGACCGGCCGAACCGGATCAGACCGCCCCCCGGACCCGGCTCCACGTCCCGCACCTGCCCGGGGACGCGCGCCCGCTCGGCCCCCCGCTGTGGCAGCCCCGCGGCGTCGATACGCCTCCGCCGCCATGCGGCCCGTACGGTACGCAACCCCCGTGCCGCCCTTCCCGAACCGACCCCACTCACCGAACGCACCAGGTCACGACCGTCCATGCTGTTCACCCTGCCACTGAGCGCCCCACGCGCGCGTGTCGTTCAATTGCCGTTCACCCAGGCCGGGACCACATCTTCACGACACGGACTATGTGGGGCGCACCCTGGTGCAGAAGTCGATCACATGGCATCGTCCCTGTCAGCCGCGTCACGCGCACACCCCAGCCCGTGCGCGGACCGACGCACACGACGCGCACAGTCCGGGAGCAGCCATGTCGACCGCGAACCCCCAGCCGCTCTGGCAGCCCGATCCCCAGCGGATCGCCCAGGCCCGCATCACCCGGTTCCAGGCATGGGCCGCCGACCACCACGGCGCCCCGGCCCAGGGAGGCTACCCGGCCCTGCGCCGGTGGTCCGTCGACCAGCTGGACACGTTCTGGAAAGCCGTCACGGAGTGGTTCGACGTCCGCTTCTCCACCCCCTACGCGCGCGTGCTCGGCGACCGCTCGATGCCCGGCGCCCAGTGGTTCCCCGGAGCCACCCTCAACTACGCCGAGCACGCCCTGCGCGCCGCGGCCGACCGCGCGGACGAGCCCGCCCTCCTCCATGTGGACGAGACCCACGAACCTCGCCCGGTGACCTGGTCCGAGCTGCGCCGCCAGGTCGGCTCCCTCGCCGCCGAACTACGCGCCCTCGGCGTACGCCCCGGCGACCGCGTCAGCGGCTACCTCCCCAACATCCCCCAGGCCGTCGTGGCCCTCCTCGCCACGGCCGCCGTGGGCGCCGTCTGGACCTCCTGCGCGCCCGACTTCGGCGCCCGCAGCGTCCTGGACCGCTTCCAGCAGGTCGAACCCGTCGTCCTGTTCACCGTCGACGGCTACCGCTACGGCGGCAAGGAACACGACCGCCGGGAGACCGTCGCCGAGCTGCGCCGCGAGCTGCCCACCCTGCGCGCCGTCGTCCACATCCCGGTCCTCGGCAGCGCGGCACCCGAGGGCGCCCTGGAGTGGGCGGAGCTGACCACGGCCGACGCCGAACCCGTCTTCGAGCAGGTGCCGTTCGACCACCCCCTGTGGGTGCTGTACTCCTCCGGTACGACCGGCCTGCCCAAGGCCATCGTCCAGTCCCAGGGCGGCATCCTGGTCGAGCACCTCAAGCAGCTCGGACTGCACTGCGACCTCGGTCCCGAGGATCGTTTCTTCTGGTACACGTCCACCGGCTGGATGATGTGGAACTTCCTCGTCTCCGGCCTGCTCACGGGTACCACGATCGTCCTGTACGACGGCAGCCCCGGCTACCCGGACACGGGCGCCCAGTGGCGCGTCGCCGAACGCACCGGAGCCACCCTCTACGGCACCTCGGCCGCCTACGTCATGGCCTGCCGCAAGGCCGGCGTGCACCCGTCCCGCGACTTCGACCTGTCCAAGGTCACGTGCGTGGCCACCACCGGCTCCCCGCTCCCGCCGGACGGCTTCCGCTGGCTGCACGACGAGGTCCGCGACGACCTGTGGATCGCCTCCGTCAGCGGCGGCACGGACGTCTGCTCCTGCTTCGCCGGAGCCGTCCCCACCCTCCCCGTGTACACCGGCGAACTCCAGGCCCCCGGCCTCGGCACCGACCTGCAGGCCTGGGACCCGAGCGGCAAGCCCCTGCTCGACGAGGTCGGCGAGCTGGTCGTCACCAACCCCATGCCGTCCATGCCGATCCACTTCTGGAACGACCCCGACGGCAGCCGCTACCACGACAGCTACTTCGACACCTACGCCGGCGTCTGGCGCCACGGCGACTGGATCACGCTCACCTCACGCGGCTCCGTGATCATCCACGGCCGCTCCGACTCCACCCTGAACCGGCAGGGCGTGCGCATGGGCTCGGCCGACATCTACGAGGTGGTCGAGCGCCTGCCCGAGATCAGGGAATCCCTGGTCATCGGCGTCGAACAGCCCGACGGCGGCTACTGGATGCCACTGTTCGTGCACCTCTCGCCCGGCGCCGTCCTCGACGAGGCACTGCTGAACCGGATCAAGCAGGCCATCCGCGAACAGCTCTCGCCGCGCCACGTGCCCGACGAGGTCATCGAGGTGCCCGGCATCCCGCACACCCTCACCGGCAAGCGCATCGAGGTCCCGGTGAAGCGGCTCCTGCAGGGCACCGCCATGGAGAAGGCGGTCAACCCGGGATCCATCGACGACCTCGCCCTCCTGGGGTTCTACGAGGAACTCGCCCGCAAACGCGCCTGACGCCGCAGGCCCTGACCACCCTCCGTGGATGGCCTCGGACTCGCCCGGCACGGCGGCGAAGTCCGAGGTCGGCCGCGCGGCATCGGCCCCCTCGTCGTCACCGCGGCCATCGCCACCGACCGCGTTGTCAGTGCCGCCGGTTACGGTGAGTGAGCATTGATCGACTGCGCACAGGGGGAAACATGGCGCACACCGACCACCAGACCATGCGACGCGTCCTGCGCCGCGAAATCGCCGGCACCATCGGTCTGCTCACCGACGAACACGACTTCCAAGCCATGCGGCGCTACCGCAGCTTCATCTTCGACGACCACACGACCTACCTCCGGCAGACCGAGGCCGTCCTCAAAGCACGCGCCGCCCAGGGCGGCCACACCACACTCGCCCTGTTCGACCCCGAGGAATACGCCGGCTTCTGCGCCGACACCGGCCTCGACCCCGACCTGCCCGCGAGCCGGGCCCGGTTCACCGCGGAACTCGCGGCCACCGGCGCCACGGTCCCCTACGACGGCCGCCCCCTCGCCACACTCCTCACGGCACTCGTGGACGAGGCCGTCCGACAGGCCACCTGGGACTACGCCGCCACGCTCCTGACCCGACTCGGTCCCTGCCCCACCTGCGGCGAGGACATCGGCCGGGCAGCCTTCACCCGCGCCTCCGAGCTCCTGGTCCGCATCCTCGACACCGCACCTCCCGGCGACCGGCACCTCGTCTGCAGCGTCTACGGCCCCCCTGACACCCTCGTCTCCGTCCTGCACGGCGACCAGGAACCGCAGGGCGACACCCGCCTGGACGAAGCCGAGACCCTGGAATTCACCAGCGTCCTCGCCCTCGGCCTCGCGACCCGCAGCCCCGGCGGACTCGTCATGCGCACCAGCGCCCCCGGCGCCACCACCGACCGCGTCTACGGCTGGCGCCTGCGCGGCGGCGGCCTCGAACCGCTCACCGCCGCCGAGGTCTTCGACGCCTACTGCACCGACGTCGAAACCGGCGACCTCATCCCGCCTGAGTCCGGCGTCGACTACTGCGAACCACCCGACCTCGGAGAGGAGGGCACCCCGCCCGGCCACCACCACTGACCCCACCCCGAGAGCGGACCGGACGCACCAGGGGCGCCCCACCCGAAGGCAGGACGCCCCTGAAACGGCACACCGCATGCGCCGGTACGACCACGCGCCGGGCCCTACTCGCCGGACAGCACCGCCTGAGCCGCGGCCCGCGCCTCCTCGGCGCTGTCCGCCGCACGCGCGGCCGCCGCGGCCCGCTCGCACTGCGCAAGCGTGTACTTCGCCAGCGTCGCCCGCACATACGGAATCGACGCCGCACCCATGGACAGGGAGGTGACACCCAGACCGGTCAGCACACAGGCCAGCAGCGGGTCGGACGCGGCCTCACCACAGACACCGCAGCTCTTGCCCTCGGCCAGGGCCGCCTCCGCGGACAGCGCCACCAGGTCGAGCAGCGCCGGCTGCCACGGGTCCTGCAGCCGCGACACCGCACCGACCTGGCGGTCCGCCGCGAACGTGTACTGCGCGAGGTCATTGGTGCCCAGCGACAGGAACTCGACCTCCTGCAGGATCGAACGAGCCCGCAGCGCGGCCGACGGGATCTCCACCATGGCCCCGAACTTCGCCTGCAGCCCCGCCTCACGGCAGGCGTCCGCGAACGCCTTCGCGTCCCTGCGGTCCGCCACCATCGGCGCCATCACCTCGAGGTACACAGGCAGGCCCTCGGCGGCCCTGGCCAGCGCGGTCAGCTGCGTCCGCAGCACCTCGGGGTGGTCGAGCAGCGTCCGCAGCCCCCGCACGCCCAGAGCGGGGTTCGGCTCGTCCGCCGGCGTCAGGAAGTCCAGAGGTTTGTCCGCACCCGCGTCCAGCACGCGCACGACCACTCGACCCTCGGGGAACGCCTCCAGCACCTGCCGGTAGGCCTCCACCTGCTTCTCCTCGGAAGGAGCGTTCTTACTGTCGTCCAGGAAAAGGAACTCGGTACGGAACAGACCGACACCCTCGGCACCGGCCTCCACCGACGCCGGTACATCCGCCGGGCCGCCCACGTTGGCCAGCAGGGGCACCTTGTGCCCGTCCGCCGTCGCACCCGGCCCGGTCGAGGCGGCCAGCGCGGCCTTGCGCTCGGCGGCCGCGGCCGCCAGCTGCGCCTTCTTCTCCTCGGTCGGGTTCACGAAGATGTCGCCGGTGCTGCCGTCCACCGCGATGACCGTGCCCTCGGCCAGCTCACCGGCGCCCGGCAGCGCCACCACGGCCGGCACACCGAGCGCGCGCGCCAGAATCGCGCTGTGGCTGGTCGGCCCGCCCTCCTCGGTCACGAAGCCGAGGACAAGAGAGGGGTCCAGCAGCGCCGTGTCGGCGGGAGCCAGGTCCCGCGCCACCAGTACATAGGGCTCGTCACTGTCCGGGACACCCGGCATCGGAACGCCCAGCAGCCGGGCGACGATACGATTCCGCACGTCATCCAGGTCGGCCACGCGACCGGCGAGGTACTCACCGGCACCGGCCAGTAGCTCCCGGTACGCCGCGAACGCGTCGTACACCGCACGCTCGGCCGTGCTGCCGACGGCGATCCGCCGGTCCACATCCGCCATCAGCTCCGGGTCCTGAGCCATCATGGCCTGCGCCTCGAGCACCGCCTGGGCCTCGCCCCCCGCCAGGTTGCCGCGCGCCATCAGATCGGCGGCCACCGCGTCCACGGCCTGGCGGGCGCGCCCCTGCTCCCGCTCCGCCTCCTCCGTGGGGATCTGCTTGGCCGGCGGCTCCAGCACCGCCGTGCCCATGTGCCGAACCTCGCCGATCGCCACGCCATGGCTCACGCCGACGCCTCGCAGCGTTGTCTCCATCTCACCCGTCTCCGAGTAGTGCGGCAGGTCCCGCCGCCGCAGTGGTTTTCCTGTGCGCCGTCGTAGGACGGCCTTGCCGTCAGTTCCAGGAGAAGAGGCTGTCGCCGGCCTTCACGTCCCCGCTCTCACGCACGTCGGAGAGGGACTCGGCCGTGGCTTCCAGCGCGACGACCGGGCACACCGGCGACTTACCGGCGGCCTCCACGGCGGCCGGGTTCCAGCGCACGATGACCTGGCCGCGGGTCACGGTGTCGCCCTTGTTCACCAGGAGCTCGAAGCCCTCGCCGTTGAGCTGCACGGTGTCGATGCCCAGATGCGTCAGCACGCCATGTCCGCTCTCGTCCACCACGACGAACGCGTGCGGGTGCAGGGAGACGATCACGCCGTCCACGGGGGCCACGGCCTCGGAGGGCTCACGCACGGGGTCGATCGCGGTGCCCGGGCCGACCATGGCCCCGGAGAAGACCGGATCCGGTACAGCGGCCAGTCCGATGGCCCGTCCGGCGAGCGGGGACGTCACGGTGGTCATGGGAAGCCTCCCAAGGAGTGGAGCTGCTTACGGGCCGTCACTGCCTGTCCCGGACGGCGCCTGAGCAGCAGGGTATGTCATATGAAGTGGCGGTTCCGTATAGAAGTTACCACTAAGTGGTCTAGACCACCAACCCCCCGGATTTGCACCCTCTTCGAGGCCCCGTGTACAGTCGTACTCCTGCTTGAGACGGAGTGACGTGCGAGCGTCGTCGCTCGAGCAGCATCCAAACTCGTCAGATCCTATCTCTGGGTCTCCTTCGGCATGTCCGCCGGGGGGTGGTCAGAGAGACGGAAAAAGCCTGATAGAGTTTGAAACACCGAAGGGAAGCCCGGAGGAAAGCCCGAGAGGGTGAGTACAAAGGAAGCGACCGTTCCTTGAGAACTCAACAGCGTGCCAAAAATCAACGCCAGATATGTTGAT